>NZ_JBEDYP020000009.1:0-150000 GCF_040117685.2 Gracilimonas sp. BCB1
ACCTGGAATCCGCTTACCTGGCTTTTCAGTCCGTTTCTATGTTTGAGATTGGTAAACCCATGGAACTTCGCTTTCGGGACAACCTGAATATTTACCCGACAGACACCACCGAAATTGAAAATAACATTCAATCCGGGTCTTATAACCTGGAACTTCCTTCACTGAATAACAGTCAGGGATTTCCAGCCTTGGATTATTTATTGAATGGATTGGGTGAAAATGACACCGAGGTCCTGACTTTTTATTCCACACATCCTGATGCTGAAAACTATCAGCAGTACCTGACTGATCTGACTTCCCGCATTGACTCTCTTACTGATTTGGTACTCAGCGACTGGACTTCCAACTACCGGGATGAGTTTGTGAGTAACTCCGGAAACGGTGCCAATTCCTCGCTCGATATGATGGTAAATGACTATATCTATTACTACGAAAAACACCTTAGAGCCGGTAAAATCGGTATTCCTGCAGGTGTATTTTCCGGATCACCGCTAAGCACGCATGTGGAAGCTTATTACCGTGATGATTTCTCTAAAGAGCTTTTCAATGCATCGCTGGATGCTACCCAAAACTTTTTTAATGGTGTACATGTAAATCAGCCAAACCAAAGTGGGGAAAGCCTGAACAACTACCTTGATTATCTACAAACCAAAAAGGAAGGCACAGATCTCGCCACCCTCATAAATAACCAGTTTGATGCAGCCCGGCAGCAGGCTTCATCACTCAAAAAGAGTTTCGCAGGACAGATTCAAACAAACAACACAGCTATGCTTGCAACCTACGATGAACTCCAGATGAATGTGGTTTATATGAAAGTAGATATGTTGCAGGCGCTGAATATAAACGTGGACTATGTTGATGCCGATGGTGATTAAGCGGTGAGCGAATCTTCAATCCGATCATATCTGAATACCTCAACCAATGCTGCTCCGCTGGCTGTATTCCGGATGTTATTCGGGCTGCTGATGCTGATCAGCATTGTTCGGTTTGCTGCCAATGGCTGGATTGAAAAGCTCTATATAGAACCACAATTTTTCTTCTCTTACTACGGATTTGAATGGGTTCAGCCTCTTGGAGACTGGACCTATCTTATTTTTATTATCTGTGGGCTTTCGTCCATTTTTGTAGCTATGGGGTATAAATACCGGCTTTCGATCGTCGTCTTTTTTCTCAGCTTCACCTACATAGAGCTGATGGATAAAACCACTTATCTCAATCACTATTACTTTATCAGCATCCTCAGCTTTTTGATGATCTTTCTGCCAGCACACGCCTACTATTCCGTGGATGCCCGAAAGAATGAACGGCTGAGATCACAACAAGTACCGGGGTGGTCCATCGATTCCATCAAGCTGCTGCTCTTTATTGTTTACTTCTATGCGGGATTGGCCAAACTCAATTCTGACTGGCTGATTGAAGCGATGCCTTTACAAATTTGGCTGCCTTCCAAGTATGCACTTCCGCTGCTGGGAGATCTGCTCCAGCAAACCTGGACTCACTACGCCTTTGCCTGGGCCGGTGCCATTTACGACCTCACCATTCCTTTCTTATTGCTGATCCGGAAAACACGAATCTTTGCCTTTGTCTTGGTAGTCATTTTCCATGTACTCACCCGGGTGTTATTCCCGATTGGGATGTTTCCTTACATCATGATTGTAAGCACCCTCATATTTTTTGATTCCGCATTACACAACCGAATACTGGACTATTTCTCAAAATGGTTTAACATCACTAAATTCTTTTTTGATAACGGCAGCACCTACACATTTCCCCAAAAATGGGTTCGTAAAGCTTCTATTAGTGTTGTTTCTGTATTCTTTGTGCTTCAGCTACTCATCCCCTTCCGGTATATGATGTACCCGGGTGAATTATTCTGGACCGAAGAAGGATACCGTTTTTCGTGGAGAGTTATGCTGATGGAAAAGGCAGGTTATGCAAACTTCAAAGTTGTAAACCCTGATTCCGGCCAACGCTTTTATGTGGACAATACTGAGTTCCTCACTCGTTTCCAGGAAAAACAGATGTCCTTTCAGCCCGACTTCATTCTGGAATATGCCCACTTTCTGGAAGATCATTACCGGGAAGAGCATGGAATTGATGATCCCGAAATCTATGTTGACAGCTACGTGGCCTTAAACGGACGAAGCAGTAAGCGCTATGTAAACCCGAATGTGGACCTCACTGAAATTCAACCCTCACTAAAACACCGAACCTGGTTACTCCCTTTTGATGATGAAATTAAAGGCCTTTAGTTTTTTTGCCTTCTGTATGTTGATTGCTCTGCCTGCCACCGCCCAGATTAACTTCTCGGGATATGTAGTAGAGAAGGAAACCGGAGAGCCTGTTGAAGGGGTCGATATTTATAATAATGATGCGGGCAAGTCCTACATCACGGATGAAAATGGTTATTTCGAGATCAACAACCTTGCCTATGGCAACCTGAACCTGTTTTTCTTCAAGCTTGGTTATAAGATCATAAACCGCACTTTTGTGCCGGATGCCAACAATGCCCCCATCACCATTGAGCTTGAAAAACTTTCAGAGGAGATGTCAGAAATTGCCGTCATTGACCAACGGGACAAGGTTTTTGCCATAAAAAGGCTGCGTGAAGTTGAAGGCACTTCTATTTATGCCGGCAAAAAGAATGAAGTAATTGCCCTCGACCAAATGGTGGCAAATACTTCAGCCAATAATGCCCGGCAAATCTATGGTCAGATATCAGGGCTCAACATTTTTGAGTCGAATGATGCCGGGCTTCAGCTGAATATCGGCGGTCGCGGACTCGACCCCAATCGCTCATCCAATTTCAATATCCGACAGAACGGCTACGACATCAGTGCCGATGTACTTGGTTATCCCGAAAGTTATTATACCCCTCCGGCTGAAGGTTTAGCAGAAATACAGGTAATACGGGGAGCCGCTTCTCTTCAATACGGAACCCAGTTTGGCGGGTTGGTTAACTTCAAAATGAAAAAACCGACCGATGACAAGCGAATTGAGCTCACTTCCCGTCAGTCGGTTGGTTCCAACGCTCTTTTTACTTCCTTCAATAGTGTGAGCGGGACTTCCGGAAAGGTTGGCTATTACGGATACTATAACTACAAAAACGGCGACGGATTCCGGCCTAATTCAGAGTTCGAATCTGACAATCTTTACTTGTACACTGATGCCCAATTAACGGAGAAAACCCACATTGCTCTCGACTTCACCTACCTGAATTACCTTGCTCAGCAGCCGGGCGGGTTGACCGATGCTCAGTTTTACCGTGATCCGACCGTCAGCAATCGCACCCGTAACTGGTTCGAGGTAGACTGGAAGCTGGCATCGTTAAATGTGGAACATGAGTTTACCTATAGAACCAAACTCAGCCTTCTTGTATATGGACTGGATGCTTCCCGTAAGTCTGTAGGATTTCGCACCAATCGAGTTTCTCAGGAGGATGACCCTGCTGAACCCCGGGACCTTATTCTTGGAGACTTCAATAACTGGGGAACCGAAGTCCGCTTTCTAAATCGTTATCAAATTGCCGACAAAAATGCTGTTTTTCTAATCGGCAGTAAATGGTATCAATCCAAAAATACTTCGATTCAGGGCCCCGGAACCAATAGCGGCGAACCCGATTTTACCCTGGCAAACGAACAATTTCCAAATTATCCGAACCAGTCCGATTTCACCTTTCCAAACCGAAACCTTGCTTTTTTTGGGGAGAACATCTTTTACCTGCAGGATAACCTGTCCATTACTCCGGGGTTCCGCTTTGAGTACATCCGGACAAAGAGCCGCGGTACTTTTAAGCGAGTGAATTTCGACCTCGCCGGAAACCCCATCCAAAACCAGACCTTCGAAGACGACCGCACTTTTGAGCGCCACTTCCTGCTATTGGGAGCCGGGGTAAGCTACTTGCCTGACAGTCAAACCGAACTATACGGTAACTTTTCCCAGAACTATCGCTCGGTTACCTTTAATGATATTCGCATTGTGAATCCTACTTTTCAAGTTGATCCGGACATCACCGATGAAAGCGGGTTCACCTCAGATGTTGGACTCCGGGGCAGAATTGGCGAAAGCGTTTCGTATGACATCGGAGGCTTCGGTCTGCTTTACGACAACCGGATCGGAGAAGTATTACGAGCAGAAACCCGAATCAATGCTGAAGGAGAAGAAGAGCAAACTGGACGGGTGGTTCGCTATCGGGGCAATATCGGTCAGGCCTTCATGTATGGAATAGAAAGTCTGGTTGAGGTAAATCTCCTCCCTCTTTTTGGTACTGAAAACCGGGATACAAAGTTAAGCGTATTTGCCAATACGGCCTTAACCAAATCCAGATATATAGATTCTGAGGTTCCCGGGGTTGAAGGCAATGAGGTTGAGTTTGTACCGCTGCTTAATATGAAGACCGGGGTTAATTTTGGCTATAAAAATTTGGTCGGCTCGGTTCAATACACCTACATATCTGACCAATACACCGATGCTTCCAATGCCGAGCAAAACTTCAATGATAACCAAAGCGGTATCCGGGGGGCTATTCCAGCTTATGATGTGCTGGACCTGTCTCTTTCCTGGACGTATAAGAATTTCACCCTGGAATCGGGTATTAATAATGTATTAGACGATTGGTACTTCACCCGCAGGGCAACCGGCTATCCGGGTCCCGGTATCATCCCATCTCCTCCCCGCACATATTATGCTACCATCCAGCTTCAGTTTGGCAAGTAAATTACATCACATTTTTGGAGTCTTTTTCCCAATTTAAGGGATTGTATTCAATGTATTCCCTGATTCTGTTCAGGGATTTTTCATTCCGAATGATATGGTCATGGAACCGGGGTTGCCATTTAAATTCGTAGCCTTTTAGGTTGCACCATCTTGTAACTGCACCTTTGTAATTATTCAGGATCATAGATAGAGATCCGGCCTTTGGCTTACCAAATTCCCTGATCTTTTCCTGTGGCATCTTGCAATTGCAAGATGCCACAGGATTTAGACCATTTTCATCTGGTAATATCTGGATAATACCATGGACATGATTGGGCATCACTATAAATGAATCTAACTTAACTTTATCAAAGTGATTAGGAATCTGATTCCAAAAAAACCAGGCCGCACATCCCTGTTCCGACAGCCCCATTCTTCCATTTTTAATTTCTCCTAAATAGTACTTTCGGTTTTTTGTACATACCGTAATAAAATAAAACCATGGAGTTCTATAATCCCAGCCATCCAATCGAAGTGATTTTTGCCAATATTGCATAATTACAGATGATTTTTATTTACAGTAAGAGCCCCTTCACCCCAAAACCTTACAGAATTATTTCTGTGAGGCGGGTTCCCTTTTTCCTTATCTTCTTCATGCTTTTAGAAAACTCAATCAACTATTCATGAAATTCATTTCTGTTCTTATTGTAGCTCTTGCTGCAATTTCCTGTACATCCACCCCGGAAAAGAAACCATATAACCCGGAAGCTGACACCCTGAAATATGCCCAGGAAGTTCATCTACGCAATGTTCAGCAGCTTACATTTGGCGGCGACAATGCCGAGGCCTACTGGAGCTATGACAGCGAAAAACTGATCTTCCAGTCCAACAACCCGGAATGGGGCGTAGAATGTGATCAGATCTTTTACATGGACATTTCCGGGAAAGAACCCGGGTTTGAGCCACCTATGGTCAGTACAGGAAACGGACGTACTACTTGCGCCTATTTTCTACCCGGCGATTCCACCTTTGTATATTCATCTACCCATGCCGAAAACATGCAATGTCCTGCCACACCTGAACGAGGAGCAGGCGGAGCATATGTTTGGCCGATTTACGACAGTTACGACATTTACAAAGCTGACCTGGACGGAAATATCATTACCAGGCTAACCGACGAACCCGGCTATGATGCCGAACCTACCGTTTCCCCAAAAGGAGACAAAATTGTGTTCACTTCTACCCGAACCGGGGACCTGGAACTGTTCATCATGGATACCGATGGATCAAATGTAATACAGATTACCGATGAACTCGGTTACGACGGCGGGGCTTTCTTCTCCCCCGATGGCAGCCAGCTTATTTTCCGTGCTTCCCGACCTGAAACAGATGAAGAAATCGCCAAATACAAATCACTGCTGGAAGAAGGCTTGGTTGAACCTACCAACATGGAACTTTTTATTGTGAATGTGGATGGAACCGGACTCCGCCAGATAACCGACCTGGGGAATGCCAACTGGGCTCCTTATTTCCATCCTTCCGGTGAGAAGATTGTATTCTCTTCCAATCACCAATCCCAGCGCGGGTTCCCTTTCAACATTTTCATGATCAATGTGGATGGAACCGGGCTTGAACAAGTTACATTTGACGAGGCTTTTGACTCCTTCCCGATGTTCTCTCCGGATGGTGAAAAAATCGTGTTTTCCTCTAACCGAAATAATGGTGGAGACCGCTCAACGAACGTATTTGTTGCTGACTGGGTAGATTAGAAAATCACAGTTTACAGGTATTACAAAGCCCGATTCTAATACTGAATCGAGCTTTTTTACTTTGAATCACCGCCCCGATTAGTTACTATTTAGTATTCCCTAACAGCCCGGGGCAGTATGATGCACAAAGCAAAATTCTTACTTCTACTTTTATCCGGACTGTCTATGTTGGGATGCTCCTCCTCCAAAGATTTACCAATACGTACCGATTTCTCTTTTGAGTTCGACCGTCAAACCTACCACATCATAAGTATATCAGCTCCCGATGGTGAAGGATATAATTATCTGATTCAATATGAGGGTAATGAATCTGTATTACGCTCTATGGATACCAACCAGGATGGGATTCTGGACCTTGTTCAATATGGCGAGATATCACTGAACGAAGCTAATAAAATCTATACCTATGGAATTCAGCAGGCTATAGCGCAGCAAAAGTTTAAAGCCCGTAAAGACAAAAGGATCTTCACCCACACAGAAACCAACCTTAAATATACCCTTGAAACCATCGGGTTTTATAGTGACTTGCTGTATAACCGATTCGAAATCGCCAATATCATCACCGGTGAAAACGAACTATTCTTTGATATGGATGCCGATGGTAAACTCGACAAGATTGAGCAGAGCGACCGTACCCTTGAAGACGCCCGGGAACTCTACCAGAAAGTAATACAGATCGGGATAAGTAAAAACCTGATCGAATTTCGGTTTGATAAATATATTGTATTGATCGCACCTCAAGAAAAAGCTTCCTGATTTTTAAGGTGAATTTTATTCGGTGAATACGCCCCGATTTACTTATACTCTTCCCTGTTACTCTTATTCAATCAGCCAAAAAATGAAGCTATCACTTTCCAATATTTCAAAAACATATAAAAACGGGGTTAAGGCACTGGATAATGTGTCTATAGAAATTGAGTCGGGGATGTTTGGACTGCTCGGGCCAAATGGCGCCGGTAAATCCACCCTCATGCGAACCATCGCCACCCTTCAGGCGCCCGACGCCGGGACTGCCTACCTGGATGATATCAACATACTGAACGACAAAAACAGCCTGCGGAAAGTACTGGGCTATTTGCCGCAATCTTTTGGAGTGTATCCGAAAATGTCAGCCGAAGACCTGCTTCATTATTTTGCTCGCCTAAAAGGCATCGCAGATAAAAATCAGCGAAACCAAATGGTGAATACCGCCCTTGAAGTAACCAACCTGATGGAAGTCAGGCGCAAAAGTGTAGCCGGCTACTCCGGTGGTATGAAGCAGCGTTTTGGTATAGCCCAGCTGCTGCTCAACGATCCAAAACTGATTATTGTGGATGAGCCTACGGCCGGACTCGATCCTTCCGAAAGGCACCGGTTCCTGAACGTTCTCCGCGAAATCGGAACCAACCATATTGTGATTTTCTCCACACATATTGTGGATGATGTGAAAGAACTTTGTACTGACATGGCGATTATGAATGGCGGGAAGATATTGAGTCACCACACTCCAGAAGAAGCGGTTACAGCTCTTGAAGGACAAATGTGGACCAAGAACATCGAACGTGATACCCTTGACGAGCATGAGGCTAAGTTTAACGTGATTTCATCCAGCTTCAATCAGGATAATACGCTGAACATCCGTGTTCACAGCAACGAAAAACCTGATGAAAGTTTCGAAGCTAAAAGTCCTGAACTGGAAGACGTGTACTTCGTCACCCTCCGGGAAGAAAAAGAAGTCGTAGCCGCTTAAGCCCAAATATCTTTTATTATGTTCTATAACATCTTCACATTCGAACTGCGGTACTGGTTGCGCAAGCCTTCTTTTTATGTGTACTCGGGCATCCTGTTTTTGTTGTCATTGTTTACCATGGCAACGGCCGCAGGTTTATTTGAAAGCATCACCGTCAGCATCAACTCAATCACCATTGTAAACTCGGCTTCGTCCATTAATGGGTTGCTGAATGAGATGGCCGTTATCGTCTATTTTCTGCTTCCGGCCATTATTGGAGGAACGATCTATAAAGACTACAAGCACGAGATGCACTCCGTACTGTACTCCTACCCTTTTACCAAGTGGGAATACTTGTTGGCTAAGTTTCTGGCTGGAATTTGTATAGCAACACTGGTTGTAGTAGCCGCTGCTTTTGGGGTATTTTTGGGAAGTATTTTCCCCGGCACTAATCCCGATCTTTTAGGGCCTTTTAAGCTGATTAATTACACCCAGCCTTTTCTTTACTATATCATCCCCAATATGATTTTCTTCGGGGCTATTGTTTTTGCTGTCGTCACATTTACGCGAAATATCAATGTAGGCTTTATTACCATTTTAGCCCTTTTCCTGATCCAGATTTTCGCAGGCAACCTAACCCAGGATCTTGACAACAAGATGCTGGCCGCCCTGCTGGATCCATACGGCTTTCAAGCCAACGCCTATTACACGGAGTACTGGACCATCTACGAACGCAACCAGAACCCACTCCCTTGGGGTGAAGTTATTTTATATAACCGCCTCCTTTGGTCGGGTTTGGGTATAGCTATCTTCGCTCTTGTTTACCGCGCCTTTAGTTTCAGTCAGGAGGCATTTTCGTTTAGCTTATTCCGAAGTAAGAAAAGCGAACGGGTTACCAAGAAAAACTTTGGCAGTATTCTTACGGTCTCACTTCCCAAAGTGGATTTTGATTTTTCCTGGACCCAAAACCTGAAGCTGGCCTGGACTCTTTCTGATATTGACCTGAAATACATTATTAAAGGCTGGGCATTTATTATAATTTCGCTGGTGGGATTGCTGATTTCATTAAGCGTAATTCTGCTTGGTGCTGAAATTTTCGGAACTGATACCCTCCCTGTTACCTGGCAGATGCTGCAGTTGCCGGGCACTTTCTTCAACCTGTTTATCAATATCCTGACTTTCCTTTATGCCGGAATGCTGATTCACCGCAGCCGCACCTCCAATATCGACCAGCTGGTGCATGTGACCCCAACGCCCAACTGGACCATCCTGCTTTCCAAGTTTATTGCCTTGGTAAAAATGCAGGTTATTCTGCTGTCCATCATTATGATTGCCGGAATAGGCGTACAGCTTTTCAATTGGTACTACAACTTCGAAATCGGGCTGTACCTGTTTGATCTATATGCTATATCACTGGTTCATGTAGTAATTTGGGGATTACTCGCCATCCTCTTCCACACCTTTTTCAAGAACTACTACATTGGCTTTATTCTCTTGCTCTTGATCTCCATCGGGATTTCATTCCTCGGCAGCATAGGCATCGAACAGGATATCTTTAAATACAATCAGGGACCAGGTACCCAATATTCCGACATGAACGGATACGGTTCATCACTTGCTGAATATTATGTGTACAAAGCATACTGGCTGTTGTTGGGAATCGCCTTTTATGTACTCTCCATTATTCTTTTCCGAAGAGGCTTACCCGGCAGTATCAAAGAGCGATTGCAAAATGCGAAGCGGGAATTCACTCCGGCTCTGAAAGCCACATTTACCCTTTCGCTGGTTGGATTTCTCTCTATCGGTAG
The DNA here is from genome assembly GCF_040117685.2 of Gracilimonas sp. BCB1. Classification (NCBI taxonomy): domain Bacteria; kingdom Pseudomonadati; phylum Balneolota; class Balneolia; order Balneolales; family Balneolaceae; genus Gracilimonas; species Gracilimonas sp. BCB1. The sequence goes on from NZ_JBEDYP020000009.1 coordinate 9,981, forward strand.
CTGGATTTACTACGTGGATAACATCAAATACGAACGGCTTTCCTCCAAAGAAAGAGAACAAAGGGCTGCTCAGTGGGAAAAGAATTACGGGAAGTTCAAAGGCATCCCTCAGCCTCGTATCATTTCATCAACCATCAATCTGGATTTAGTGCCCGAAACGCGGGACTTCAAAGCTGCCGGAACCTACATTCTGAAGAATAAAACGAACGTCCCGATTGATTCCATCCACATCGATCACAACAATTTTATCAGCTCGTTTAGCTTCAATCAGCCTTATACATTGGTGATGGAAGATGACTCCATGAACTATGATATCTACCGTTTGGATAAACCTATGCTCCCGGGCGATACCTTGCTCTTTTCGTTCGCGATTTCAAACAAACCGAATGAAATCCTCAGAAACAATTCACCGGTTCGTCATAACGGTACCTTTATCAACAACACCCTCTTTCCGAGATTGGGATATCAGGAGTCGATGGAGCTGTCAGGGTCAGATGCCCGAGAGCGATATGGGCTGCCTCCTAAAGAACGTATGGCTCCACCCACCGACAGTGCCGCACGAATGAATAACTACATCTCCGGCGATGCCGACTGGATTGAATTTGAAACGACCATCAGTACTTCGCCTGAGCAAATTGCCATTGCCCCGGGGTACCTGCAGGATGAATGGGAAGAAAACGGCCGCCGCTATTTCCACTACAAAATGGATAGCACCATGGTGAATTTTTACTCCTTCATTTCCGCTGAATTTGAGGTGGTTAAAGACACCTGGAATGATGTGGCCCTTGAGATCTACTACCACAAAGGGCACGATTACAACCTGGATCACATGATGAACGGGATGAAAAAGTCGCTGGACTATTACACATCAGAATACAGCCCGTATCAGCACCAGCAGGTTCGCATTATCGAGTTTCCGCGAACAGGAGGAAGTTTTGCACAGTCCTTCGCCAACACCATACCTTACTCTGAAGCTATTGGTTTTATAGCTGAAGTGGATACCACCAACGAAGATGGCCTGAATTATCCGTTCAGTATCACCGCCCATGAGGTGGCACATCAGTGGTGGGCACACCAGGTGATTGGTGCGAATGTACAGGGCGCAACCATGCTTTCCGAAAGCTTGTCCGAATACAGCTCGCTGAAAGTGCTGGAAAAGGAACATGGGGAGAATCAGATGCGGGTGTTCCTGAAGGATGCCCTGGACCGATACCTTATCGGCCGTACGATGGAATCCAAGAAAGAACTGCCTCTTGTCTATAACGAAAACCAGCAGTACATCCATTACAACAAGGGATCGCTGGTGTTTTATGCCCTGAGTGATTACATCGGCGAGGACAAATTGAATGCGGCTCTCAGCGACTATATTGATGAAGTCGCCTTTCAGGAACCTCCTTATACCACTTCCCTGGAATTGCTTGAATACCTGAAGGCCGCAACGCCGGATTCTCTTCAGTACCTGATCAAGGATATGTTTGAGACCATTACCCTGTATGATAACCGGGTGGAAGATGCTGCCTACACCGAGCTGGACAGCAGCACCTATGAAGTGAACCTGACGCTGCAGGTTAGCAAATACAGAACGGGGGAAACCGGCAAGCGAATTTATACCGATGAAGCGGGCGACAGCCTGGCCATTGAGATTGAAGATCGACGGCTACCGGTTAAGTCATTGCCCCTGCAAGACTGGGTGGATGTTGGTGTATTCGGAACCGATTCCCTGGGGCAGGAAACCGTGCTGTATTTCAAAAAGCATAGGTTCACTGAAATCCTGAATGATCTGACCATCACCGTGGATGAAGAACCCACTTCAGCCGGTATCGATCCCTTTAACAAACTGATTGATACTATTTCGAATGATAACAGAAGACCGCCTTCCCGGGAAGAAAGTGATTAAGATTTAAATTTTTTAACTTCGTTCCGCAGGTCGCCTGTGGAACGCCCTCCCGGAAGCTATACACAAGCTTGTTTGGTATATAACTATTCAGTTATTTCATCAAAAGCCAGGATCCTGCGCTGTTTAAACATCAGGCCGTTATATCGAATATAATCCAGTTTCATGCCTGAACCCGATCCAACAAAAATCCTGCCCTTTGCATCGCCTGAAGATCTCGGGCGATGGTTGAAACAGAATCACGCTGCTGAGGATGAACTGTGGGTGAAAATATTCAAGAAGAAGACCGGGATTCCAAGTGTGACCTGGGATGATGTAGTGATTGAGGTGCTGTGCTGGGGCTGGATCGACGGCATCAGGAAGTCATTAAATGAGCAGGCTTATCTCCAGCGGATCACCCCAAGGAGAGCCCGAAGCAATTGGTCAAAAAGAAACAGAGAGCATGCCGAGCGCTTAATCAAAGAGGGGCGGATGATGGAACCCGGCCTCAGTCAGGTTCGTGCAGCCCAATCAGATGGCCGATGGGAGAAGGCATATGTAGTAAGTGAATTCAAAGTGCCGGCGGATTTTCTGGAAGCACTCCAAAAAAAGCCAAAGGCAAAACAGTTCTTTGAAACGCTTAATAAGTCGGGTCGTTATCACATCGCCTACGGATTGGCATCAGCGAAGAAGCCCGAAACCAGGCAGAGGCGATTTAAAAAATTCATGGATATGCTCGCCCGTGAAGAAAAACCAGGTTGATCTCGCTCTGACGCTCGGCGTCGGAGCGTCTAAAATATCGTTCCGACGCAGAGCGTGCGGAACTAGGGCAGAGTCCTATCTTACCAGATTTTCCGTTTGACCCCAAACCACATACCCCAACACCTCTTTCAGTTCATCTGCTTCCATAAACCCCGAAATATGAAACAGGTATTCTCCCTTCGGTGATAAGAAAACGGTTGCAGGAACGGATTGCACACCAAACTTCTGAGCCAGCCGTAATGGAGTTAACCTGAACTGTTTGTAGTTTGTTTTGTCCTGATTGTCATCGCGGTTCAGGCGGGTAAGCACGAAGTCCTTACCCAGAGTTTCCGCAAGTTCCGGGTACACTTCTTTCTTCATTTTTTTGCACCAGCCGCACCACGGTGCCCACACATCTACCATGATGGGTTTATCCTGTTCTTCAGCCAGCTCCATTGCTTGTTCAAAACCATACCACTTCAACTCTGTGCCCTGGGCGTTTACTGATGTTACTATACCTAGGAAAGGCAAAGCCAGCATCAAACTAAGATATAAGAATGTATTCAGTTTCATGTTTTACCTCAGGTTTAAACGGGCACCAATAGAAAATGTACGTCCAATAATCGGTCCCCAGGTGTAGATGGTATCAAACTCCGGCCCGAAAGGATTACCGGCTCCAACCAGAGGACTGCCCTGCCTGTAGTTAAAAATATTCTCTGCCGAGAGATACGCTTCGAAACCTATACCTTGCCCGCTGTTCACATTGGAGAACTCCTTGGTGATTTTTATATCATGCGTAGAATAGGCCGGTGACCGGGATGATCTCCCAAAATTATCTGCGTAGTTATCCGGCATGCGTTTCGGGCCAGTAAGATTCCCGCTATACCCCAATGAAAGATCCAGCGAACGGAAGGTGTAGGTTGCGCCAAACACTCCTGTGTATTCCGGGGCATACGTAAGAGCTCTTCTTTGTCCGTTTTCCTCCGTATATACATCCATGATGGTAATACTGGCATTGTAGGTAACTGGTAAAGCCGTAAAGTTCTGTTCCAGTCCTACCGAGAAACCCTGAGTTACTGAGTGTCCATCCAGGTTTTCATATACAATCAAATCAGGGTCCTGATCATAGCCCGGGATGATCTTATTTGAAAAGTGAGTATAAAATCCATCCAGGCTTAACGTCATTGGATTTGTACCAAAGGGGATGATTTGTTCCAGGCTGGCCGTGACACTTTTAGATTCCTCCGGCTCCAGATTCTCCGTAAACACTACTTTACGGGAACCGGTAAGTGCAGCATGATCTTCCGTAAATACATTCACCACCCGAAACCCTGTGCCGGCACTGAGCCTTATGGTGGTCATATTATGCGGGCTGAATTTTGATGACAATCGGGGAGCTGTTACAAAACCATGTTCGGAATGGTGATCGATACGAAGTCCGGCCAGGAAAGTAAAATCGCCGGCTTTTAGCTCACCCTGAGAGAACAGTCCCGGAATCCACCTCTTGTCCGGGGCGTCGGATGTAGCAGGTGTGTTGTCGTTGTAGTTTTCGTAACGGATGGTGGTTCCTGTCAGAAGCTGAAAATTTGAACCAATGGCCTGGTCCCAGGTAGCCTGACCAAATACAATACCCTGCTGTGCATCATACCAATCGGTTCCGTAATAACTGTCCTGATCGTGATAGGTGACGGCGCCGCTTAACCGAAGCTGTTCATTCAAACCGGCGGGCCGGTATTCGGTCATAAACTCAAAGCGATTTGTATAAATGGATTCCCCGTAAATTTGATCGGAACCGCGAAGGTCATCACTGAACGCCTCTAATCCACCGGTTCGGTTTTCACTGTAGTACTTCATGGCAATATTTAAACGCTGCTCCATATTCTTCCCCAGCAGTGTTCCTTTTCCAAAAAGAGAAACCCGCGATTGTTTGACGAGGTCGTTGAAGTTATCGCCGTTCTCATCAAAGAAGTTTTCCTGCCTGAGGATATTGCCACTTATAAAGCCTTCAAATTGTCCAAATCTTGGTGAGTAGGCTATATTGACATTTCCCTCTTCGGTGCTTTTGGCATAGGCATCGGCCGTAAAGGTTGGAGTGATGGCAGGGTTTTTGGTGATGATATTTACTACTCCACCCAAAGCCTGTGTTCCATACAAAGTAGATTGCGGCCCTTTGATTACTTCCACCTGATCGATAATAGATGGACTGATTCCATTCAAGCCATACACCGAAGCCAGTGCTCCCATGAGTGGCATTCCATCAATCAGAACCGCTGTATTTGGCCCTTCCACCCCGTTAATCCGGATGGCATTGGTTCCGCAAACGCCACAGTTTAATTGGGTTGAAAGTCCGTTTACACTGCTGATCAGGTCCATAATATTGGAACTGGTTTTGCCCTGCTGAAGCTGTTCGGCTTTAACCACATTTACCTTTACCGGCGATTCTTTTACGTAGGTTTGCCGCATAGTACCGGTTACCACCATTTGATCGAGCTCCAACAGCGATTCATTCATCCTGATGACTACAGTTATAGACTTGCCGGACTCCACGATTATCTTTTTTGTTACTTTATCGAAACCAACCGCTGATATTAGAAGCTTATACTCTCCTGCAGGTATTTTTTTTATTTCAAACGATCCATTTACATCCGTAGGACTCCCTTTCTGAATTTCCGGAATCCCGACATTTGCCCCAACTACAGGCTCTCCTTTCGAGGTTACTTTTCCGGTGATTGATCCAACATCCGTTTGGGCAAAAACGAGTGAACTACAACAGAAAAAAACGGCTGTTATAAGCGTTACTTTTCGCATTTATTATTTATGACTACTTAATTATTTAGCTTAAGCTAAAATTAAGGATATAAACACCTTTTCTGCAACAATTTTTTAAGTAGATAAACAAATTTATTAGCTAAGGCTAAATTCTTAATAATGCCCGCTCTTTACCAATCAGAGCTATGTTGTTGAGTTCTTCTGTAAACAAGGAGCGTTAAAATGCACCGGCTGTTGTTCTTAAGAAAAGAAAGCGAAGAACTTGAAATAAGCGATCACTATGATTGATCAGATATTCGCTTATTCTGTAGAGTACACCATATCCAGGAAGTTCTGTAAAATCATGGAGCCTATATTACCTGACTTTTCGGGGTGAAACTGAACGCCAATAAAGTTGTCTTTGGCAACAATAGCTGAGAAGTCGCTAATGTAATTGCAAGTTGCCAGGGTATGTTCCCCTACCGGTGCGTAATAGCTGTGCACAAAGTAAAGGTAATGTTTGTCGATCAGGTTCTTGAGGATCGGATGTTTTTTGGAATCGTGAAGCTTGTTCCAACCCATATGCGGTACTTTCGCCTTCGATTCATCGAATTTTTTAAGTGAGCCGGGGATGACTCCGAGTCCAATGGTATCGCCTTCAGTCGAGGACTCGAATAAGAGCTGCATTCCTACACAAATACCGAGAACCGGTTTATCGGTAAGCTTCAGCCATTCATCCACACCCTTTTCTTTGAGCGATTTCATGGCAGTAGCTGCATGTCCAACCCCCGGAAATATAACTGCATCGGCTTTTTCTAATTCTTCCGGTGTTTCTGCAAAGAAAAATTTAGCTCCCAGTCTGTCTACTGCATTTGCTACAGAAGCAGTGTTTCCTGCTTTATACTTGATGATTCCTATCATAAAATATCTACAACGTCCCTTTTGAACTTGGGATAAGATTCTTGATGCGCCCGTTTTGTTCTATAGCCATCTTTAAAGCCCGGGCTAAACCCTTAAAGCAAGCTTCTATCTTGTGGTGATCATTATCACCTGAAAAGCTAACATGAATCGTTGCCTTTAGGTTCATTGCCAGGCTGTAAAAAAAATGTTTGATCATTTCGGTTGGCATATCGCCTACATACTCTCTCTTAAATTCTCCCTCAAACACCAAAAACGGGCGCCCGGACAGATCTAATGCTACTGTAGCCTGTGCTTCATCCATCGGTAAAACGAACCCATACCGTTCAATCCCTTTCTTGTTTCCAAGGGCTTTGGTGATTACTTCCCCCAATGCTATGGCTACATCTTCGATGGTGTGGTGCTCATCCACTTCCAGGTCCCCTTTACACGTCAGCTTAAGGTCTATCAATCCGTGGCGGGCGATCTGATCCAACATATGGTCGAAAAAGTTCAGACCCGTTGAAATATCAGCCTTTCCGGTTCCATCCAGATTTATGTTTATACTGATATCCGTTTCATTGGTCTTTCGCTCAATAGATGCTTTTCGGGCTTTCTGTGTAATGAATTCCACAACAGACACCCAGCCTTCAGCCGACAAAAGCTCTTTCTCCTTTTTAAGTAGTTGGAGCTGCTGTCCGGAACCGGTGATTATCAAATCAGCTTCACCTTTTGTCTCATAAGGAATTTGCTCCTGGGCTAATATCAAATCCTGATCTTCGGAAATATCCCCTTGCTCTATCAATAGATTATGGCCGGCCTCGAAGATTCTTTTCAACGAGATGATAGAATTCTTCCTGAATCTGAACTTCTTCTCAGGATCGGTAAGTACGTCTTTGGTAATAGCTACTAACATATGTTCAATTTTTAATCTGAATCTACAACAGTACGCAAAAGCGTCAATTTTATGTTACCGGATGTTCTCCAAAGCCTCGAAAAACCGGTCGTTTTCTGATTGAGTTCCAATCGTAAGTCTCAAACAGTCTTCACAATGTGGTTCATTCCCCCGGTAACGGACAATGACTCCTTCTTCTGCCAGCTTTTTATAAACATCCATAGCATTTTTAATTTTAAAAAGTATGAAATTGGCATCGGTTGGATAAACATAATCCACCGACTCGTAGGTAACCAGTTTGGAGATCACCCGCTGCCTTTCTTCTAAAATGGACTTAATATTTGAGGTGATATTCTCGAGCATCGAGAATGACTGTATAGCTACTTTGGAGGTTAGTTTGTTCACATTATAGGGAGCCTTAACCTTCATCATGTAGGAAATAACCTCCGGATTGGCCAGAGCAATACCGAGGCGAATTCCAGCCAGCCCGAATGACTTCGACATGGTTTGCAGCACTACAAGATTTGGGAAGTTTTCAATACTCTTTGCCAGACTCTCCTGCCCGCTGAAGTCGATATAGGCTTCATCCACTACTACAATCCCGTCAAATCCTTCCAGCACTTTCACCACATCCTCTATATTCATGCTATTTGCCGTTGGGTTGTTGGGAGAGCAAATAAAGATGATTTTAGTTTCGGGTTGAACCGCTTCCAAAATTTTCTGTGGCTGCAGCTGAAATCCTTCGGTCAACAGTACCTCGTCTACCTGAATGTCGTTGATGTTCGCTGATACTTTATACATCCCATAAGTAGGAGGGTTTACAATTACACGGTCTTTGCCAGGATTACAAAATATCCGGAACAGTAAATCAATCGCCTCGTCACTGCCAACTCCTACAAACACATTTTGTTTCTCCACCTCCCTGAAGATGGCTATTTTTTCACGCAATTCCTCCTGGTACGGCATAGGATACCGATTCAGCTCAAGGTCGTCCTGATAGGGAGCTCCCATGCTGTTTTCGTTGGCATCCAGCAAAATCCCCCGGTCAAAATCGTCCCGTGCACTTCGGTAAGGCTTCAGGTTTCGGATGTTCTCCCGCACTAAGGCTTCTATCTTCATTATTTGGCTCATGTGATTTGAAAGTTATTTTTGGGCACTTCCGACAAACCTTTTTCTGAATTGCTTAGCAAATAGTTCACTGTAAAAGGTTCTTCGTACTCACCCTGTGTGGCACTTATTAAATTTTACTTATTGTATGTCTTTTAACCGGATACTTACGGCATTTTTATGAGCCTGAAGCTCTTCCAAATCTGCGAGTTTTTCCACCGTGGGTCCCAGTTTTTTTAATCCTTCTTTATTCAGCACCTGCATGGTTACTGATTTCTGGAAGGCTGAAAGGTTCACCCCGCTATACATCCGTGCGTACCCGTAGGTCGGCAAGGTGTGATTAGTACCCGAGGCATAATCACCCACACTTTCCGGGGTGAGTTGTCCCAGGAAAACAGAGCCGGCATTCATAATTTTCTCTGTGTGGCTCTCCGCATCTTCCACATTCACAATTAAATGTTCGGGAGCATATTGGTTTGAAAAATCAAAAGCCTGTTCCAGTTTATCTACTGTCAGTATAAAGCTATTAATAAGCGCTTCTTTGGCAATGTCTTTTCGTGGAAGCTCTTGTAGCTGACTTTCTAATTCATTCTCCAGTTTATTCATATCAAAAGCAGTAGTGGCAACCAGCACTACCTGGCTGTCTTTGCCGTGCTCGGCCTGTGAAAGCAGATCAGCAGCCACATAAGCAGGCTTGGCTTGCCCATCCGCTATGATCAATACTTCAGAAGGCCCGGCCGGCATATCAATACTGATCTGTGCTTCTGAATTTTGAAGAATCATTTTTGCTGCGGTCACATATTGATTCCCCGGACCAAATATCTTATCCACTTTAGGAACCGACTCCGTACCTAAAGCCATAGCTGCAACCGCCTGGGCTCCACCTGCTTTCAGAATAGTATCAACACCGGCTTTCTGAGCGATGTAGATAATTTCCGGGGCTATAGTTCCGTCTTTGCGAGGCGGAGTTGCCAGTACTTTAGTTGTACATCCTGCAATCATCGCAGGTATGGTCAGCATCATTGCTGTTGAAGGTAAAATGGCAGTTCCACCCGGCACATAAAAGCCCACCCGCTCGATGGGTCTTGCTACCTTCATGCAGCGTACGCCCGGCATAGTTTCAACTACCAAAGATTCCTGAACCTGGGCTTTGTGAAAACTATAGATGTTGTTAAAAGCCGTATCGATGGCATCTTGTATCTCATTCGAAAGGTTAACCTCTTGCTCCGTCGGATTGATGCTGATGACATCCAGACTCACCCCGTCGAATTTCTCCGTAAACTTTTTTACCGCACCATCTCCATTCGCTTCTACTTCGTTGATGATGGGCTGAACGGTTTCAAAAATAGAAGCAAAATCAATCTTAGGCCGTTTGGTAAGCGCATTGAGTTCTTCAAATGATAAATCCGAATACCTATAAGTCTTCATGAAATTCCAGTTTAAAAATTCCAACAACCAAGACGGGTATTTGGAATTTGTGATTTAAGCTTTTATAAAATCATACTTTCAATAGGCAGCATAACAATATCAGATGCGCCCGCTTCTTTAAGCTCTTCCATCACTGTCCAGAATTTATCCAGAGGAATTACCGTGTGGATGGCTACCATGTCACTATCCGCCAATGGCATCACCGTAGGACTTTTCATAGAAGGAATAATCTCCTTAATTCTTTCGACATTCGATGTAGATGCATTCATCATAATATACCGGCTTTTGGCCGCTTTTTGATAGCCGTCCATTCTCACCAAGAATCGATCAATCAGTTCCTTCTTACCGGGCGAAAGTTCTTTATTGGTTCTAACAAGCTGTGTTTGTGAGTGCAGAATAGTATCCAGCTCCACCAGTCCATTTGCTTTCAGCGTGCCTCCACTTGAAACCAGATCAACAATGGCATCCGCTACTTTAAGTTGAGGAGCAATTTCTACCGCTCCCGAAATCTCAACAATCTGAATATTTATGTCACGTTCTTCGAAGAAACGGCGGGTTAAATTAGGATAGCTTGTTGCTACTTTCTTTCCTTCAAAATCCTGTGCTGACTGAATATCCCCATCCTTAGGAGCCGCTAATGAAAGTCTGCATTTCCCGTATTGAAGATCCCGTATCGGGGTTACGTCTGCGCCGGTTTCCTGTGTCTCGTTAGCTCCTACAAAACCCAAATCGCACACCCCGTCCTGCACATACTCTGGGATGTCATCGTCACGAAGCAATAAAAGCTCGACATCGAAATTTCGGGTTTTAACAATCAGGTTCCGTTTGTAGTTGTCAAACTCTATTCCGATACCTTCAAGTAAATCAATGGTCTTATCCGTCAGGCGGCCGCTTTTTTGAATAGCAATACGTAAAGAGGTTGAAGAATCTTTTGTTCTGTTCATGAAATTAATAAGTAAATGGTAAGAATTAGATATAGGTAAATAAAAGGTCGAGAAAGGTGCAATTAATGCACATGGATATGATGATGTCCGCGATGGGCATGATGGACATCTAGAGAAAGATGATGGATATGTAGGAATGCGTCTTTCATTGGTGCAAATATAGGGAAAGCTTTCTTATTGGGTCAACTATTTTATTCGTTTTAATAATTTGATAATCAAACTGAATTGTTTGCTCATTTCGTTCATACGGGCGCACATTGTTTTGAATTCTGACCCGTGATTTAGAGGATTTTCTTGCTAATCTTGATTATTTCTTATCACGTTAATCCCCTGATCTTAAGAATCATGGTTCAAGCCCCATGATTTCTTTACCTTCCATCAAAGCGAATGAACCAAACTAATACTTATGAAAATTGACGTAACCTGGCTTGGCAAAGACTTCCACATGGAAGCAGAAAATGATACTGACGGAAAAATCCGAATTGATGGCAAAAATGACATTGGCGGATTGGAAGGCGGGTTGAGCCCCATGCAATTGTTACTTGCCGGTATCGGAGGATGCAGCGCTATCGACGTAATATCGATCCTTGAAAAACAGAAACAGAGCCTCACGGACCTTAAAGTTGAAGTGGATGCCGATAAGCAAAAACTGGATGCCGGCTATTCAGAGTACAAGACCATACACCTGCATTTTATTCTCTCCGGTGATTTAGACCCCAAAAAAGTTCAGCGTGCCCTAGATTTGTCCATCACCAAATACTGCTCGGTTTCCAAGGCACTGGAAAAAGGCTCCGAAATAAGCTACGACTATGAAATCAAGTAATCTTTAACTTTGAATTTTTCATTCCGAAACCGCTCAGAATTGCTTAAAAGCAGCATTTTGGCTATATTAAGTGATAGTTAATTACCAATAAATCAGATACTTACCTATGGCTAAATGCGAGTTATACAAAGACGTTAAAGGCGAATGGAGATGGAGACGAGTCTCTAAAAGCGGAGATATTGAGGCCTTTTCAAGTCAAAGTTTTGAAAAAGAAGAAGACGCCCGCAAAGATGGGAAAGATTGCAACGAATGCACCAGTTACCTGCGGAAATTTTAGAACCACTTTTTTGTAGAACACTTAAAGCCTCACCGTTTGGTGAGGCTTTTTTTATGCTTTGAGATTCTACCGCTCATCAAAAGCCAGGATAGCATTCAGGATCATTCGAACACTTCCTTTATAGAATTCCCGGGGAATGGTTTCGAAGTCATCTGTATGGCGATGATAGTGTTCATGATCTGCCACGCCAAAGTACACAAAGGGAACACCTTGTTGATGGAACGGGCCGTGGTCTGATGAATAAGTCCAGTCGTCCAGTTCGCTGTCTGGTTCATCGTGTCCAAACAGTAAATTGATATCACCGGTTTCAATCTCTTCAAGAACCGGCTTTAGCTCCGGATAATGATAGGTGCCAACAGCATAGATTTCATTTGAATCATTTTGAGCAATCATATCCAGGTTGATGTTTAGCTTCACTTTTTCAAAGAAAACAGAATCTGCTACAAAAGCTCTTGCTCCCTGTAATCCCATTTCTTCAGCATCAAATGCCGCAAAGACCATCGTGTGATTAGGCTGAATTTGACTAAAATAATCGATGTAAGCTATAAGTGCTGCCGTTCCTGAAGCGTCATCATCGGCTCCGTTATAGATTAAGCTATCGCGAATACCCAGATGATCATAATGAGCTGTAACCACCATCAAAGAATCCGTTTTACCTTTGATTTGCCCGATTACATTCACTCCTATCATCTCCTCACCGCTTCTGTTGGTAAAGGAGAACTCGTGCGTGTAGGAATCCTGAAACGGTTGAGCTCCCTCTTCTTCAAATCGTTGCACCAGGTACTCCCGGGCTTTGCGGTTACCTTCGGTACCTGCTCGGCGACCTTCCATCTCATCGGAAGAAATCACGCGAAGATCTTCAATAAGCTGTTCTGTGTCTAAGGTTGCCTGTTGCTGCTGAGTTGTACAGCCTAAACTGAATACAAATAATACAGCTATTAAAAAGGGGGATTTCTTCATCTAAATTCTGAATTTTGGGTTGTATCTGTTTTATTTAAAAATATTCTTCGGGATGTGCATGGAAACTAACATATGAGGTACATCAACAACTTCTGCTATTTTCAGGTCTCCGGCCAGCGAACAAAGCGCGTATGCATCCTGACGATCCATGCCTTTCTCTTCTTCCAGAAAATCGATCATATAGCGGGTCGCTTTCTTCGCTGCTTCATCGATGGTGGTAGCAAAAGCAGTAACCGCGTAATAGTCTTCGGTTTCATATTGGGGTTCGCTAATCGTTCTTCCACCCTTTATTACTTCTACTTCATAAATGATATTCATAGGCGCTTCTATTGCCGTACCGCAAACTTCTCCGTGTCCCTGGGCAGCATGGGTATCCCCAATCGAGAACAACGCTCCCTCCACTAATACCGGGAAATAAACCACGGAGCCTTCAGTGATATTCGGGTCGTCCATATTCCCTCCATTTTCACGGGGAGGAATGGTGGAAAGCATTTCTTCGGTATCAGGGGCCACTCCCATCACTCCGGGAAACGGTTTTAACGGGATTTCAATATTCTCAGAAAATTTCGCTGTTTTTTTGTCTTTACCCAGCTCGAATGTCTTCAAGTAGGGCTCGGTGAATTCATCGGCGAGAAACCCAAACCCGGGCACGATGGCGGTCCACCCCCAATCACCCATCTCAATTTTATGAAGCGTTACTTTCAGCACGTCACCGGGATCGGCATTCTCCACATACACCGGGCCGGTTAACGGATGGATAGGATCAAAACTTAAATTGGCTAAATCCTCGAGGGTGGAATTTACATCCAGCTGTTGATCTGAAGCTTCTTCAGTTCCGACTTTTATGACCGAACCGGATGGAACCGTCAATACCGGCTCAATGGTACTGCTCCATCGGTTGTGCGTTTGGTCGGATGTCAGTTCAAAGTCAACTTCAGGAGTTTGAATATGCGACTTTTTCTCCGTTTCAACTTCAACACAACCTGAAGCTCCCAATATTAACAATGCAGATAAATAATAGAATGATACCCTAAACATAATTTCTCCTCATTTTTTGGTGTGCAGAAATGTGAGGAGATCAGCGCAGTTTTACAAGTGAATGGATATAAAAAACTCCTGCTCTCTTTCGATAGCAGGAGTTTCAATTTAATAGCATGCTTAGTGAATGTGATTCACTATTACTAAAGATTATACAATCTTGGTAATCAGATCAGCTGTACGAGCAGAATAGCCGGCTTCATTATCATACCACCCGATAATTTTAACCAGTTTGCCATCTACTTTCGTAAGCTGACTGTCGTAAATATTTGAATGTGGGTTTCCAACAATGTCAGAAGAAACCAGCTCCACATCAGCATACTCAAGGATTCCTTTCATAGGGCCTTCGGCAGCTTTCTTAAAAGCAGCATTCACTTCTTCAGCGGTGGTTTCTTTTTCAACTTCACAAACTAAATCAGTTAATGAACCGGTCAGGGTTGGAACACGAACAGCTCCGCCATCAAGTTTCCCATCAAGCTCGGGAAGAACCAGTCCAACTGCTTTTGCTGCACCAGTTGTGGTAGGTACAATGTTTGCGGCAGCAGCACGTGCACGTCGAAGATCTTTATGGGGTCCATCAACTAATTGCTGATCACCGGTGTAAGAGTGGATAGTGGTCATAAAGCCTTTTACCAACCCGAAGTTGTCATCAATTACTTTAGCCATTGGAGCCAGGCAGTTGGTGGTACAGCTTGCATTGGAATAAATCTCAATATCATCAGCAATCTTTTCATCGTTTACACCAAGAACGATTGTTTGAATATCGCCGGATGCAGGGGCTGAAATAACCACTTTTTTGGCTCCTGCTTCCAAATGCTTACCGGCACTTTTTGCATCACGGAAAAAACCGGTTGACTCAACTACAACTTCCGCACCAAGGTCTCCCCATTTCAGATTCGCCGGATCTCTCTCAGCACTCACTTCAAAGCTCATTCCATCGATGGTCATTTTGTCTCCATCCACAGAAACATCTCCGGGATACGTGCCCTGGGCTGAATCGTATTTAAAAAGATGCGCCAGAGTCTTGGTGTCTGTCAGATCATTTACTCCAACAATTTCAATTGTATCTTTATGATTAGTTAGGATTGAACGGGTTACCATTCTGCCAATACGGCCAAACCCGTTAATTCCCACTTTAATTTTTGCCATTTCGAATCCTGTTTATAATTGAATTGAGTTTTTATTCTTCTAACTTCACTAAGTAAGAATGTAAAACAGACTTGTAAAGTTCTGTTGAATCGTTGAAAGCTACCATTATCGCGCCCTATTTTCAATGTTTTCGGCTACCTGAGAGGTTTAATTTCATCCCCTTTGAATTGGGAGCGCTTTTCTGCGTATCTTTAGTGTAACAAAGCTTAAAATTCATCAAAAAATAATTCAAAACCATGCCCGACCAGACCTTAGAAAAGTACAAAAATGAGACGTACTTAGATTTTTCTGATCCCACTAACGATAAAGCTCAAAAGAAAGCACTCGAAGAAGTCCGGTCCAATTTTGGCCAGGAGTATGACCTTTACATCAATGGCGAATTTGTGAAAGGTGATGCCGGTACTTTTGAAAGTAAGAACCCATCCAACCTTTCTGAGACTATTGGAACATTTCAAATGGCCAGCAAAGACCAGGCCTTTGACGCTTTGGACAAAGCGTGGGATGCTTTCGAAAGCTGGCAACATGTATCTGCTGAAAAAAGAGCAGAATATCTGTTTAAAGCAGCCGATGTAATTCGTCGCCGAAGGCTGGAAATCAATGCCTGGATGATTAGCGAAGCCGGCAAAAACTACCTTGAAGCCGATGCCGACACCTGCGAAGCCATTGACTTTATAGATTATTACGCACACGAAGCCCTTCGCATCGACGACGGAATGGATGTGCTTTCCGAAACCTGGGGCGATTACAACCGAACTATTTACATGCCTATCGGTGCCGGAGTTTCGATTTCTCCGTGGAACTTCCCTTTCGCTATTTTTGTGGGAATGGCCGTTGCTCCTATTGCTGTAGGTAACACCGTTGTAGCTAAACCTGCTCCCGACACTCCCCGAATGGGCTCCATCCTTGCCGAGATTTTTGAAGAAGTAGGTCTCCCAAAAGGCGTATTCAACTTTGTACCCGGCGGTGATATTGAAGTTGGAGAGAACCTCGCCAAGCATCCTAAAACACGATTTATTTCCTTCACAGGGTCTAAAGCTGTAGGTCTGCACCTGAATAAAATTGCAGCTGAAGTAGCTGACGGACAAAAGTTCCTGAAGCGAATGGTTTGTGAGCTGGGCGGCAAGAACGCTACTGTTGTAGATGCTGATGCCGATATTGAAAAAGCTTCTACTGAGATTGTGAAAGGTGCTTTCGGTTTCCAGGGACAGAAATGTTCCGCCAGCTCCCGCGTAATTGCGCACCAGGATATTTATGATGAGCTGCTTGAGAAAGTTACAGAAAAAACGAAAGCTCTTTCTGTAGGAGATTCCAAGGAAAACCATATTTCAGGCCCGGTTATCAACCAAAAATCTGTTGATAAAATCATGAGCTATATTGAGATTGGCAAGAAAGAAGGCCGACTGGTAGCCGGAGGCAAGCGTGCCGAGACAGAGAATGAGGGTTACTACATTGAGCCTACCGTTTTTGCTGACATCAGTGAAGACGATCGTCTGGCCCAGGAAGAAATTTTCGGCCCTGTAACCGCATTTATTAAAGCCAAAGATACCGATGATGCCTTACGCATTGCCAACGGTGTTGACTACGGACTAACCGGAGCTTACTTCTCGCAGGATCCTAAGAAAATTGACCGTGCGTTGAGAGAATACCGGGTAGGTAACCTGTACATCAATCGTAAGTGTACCGGAGCTCTTGTTGGAGCTCAGCCATTTGGTGGATTTAAACTAAGTGGTACTGACGCCAAGGCCGGCGGGCGTGATTATCTCAAGTATTTCCTTGAGCCGAAATCAACCACCCTGAGACCAGCCGATGGTGTTGATTATGAACTCGAAGATTTTGAGTTTGCAAATAAGTAATCAATCGCATCTGTCTTATAAAATTAAAGCCCCGCTCATCAAATATGTGCGGGGCTTTTTTATATCTGTTACTTGGTAAGGCCTTTGAATAAGCAAACTTGAGTCAAATGGGTAACCCAAAATCCTTCTACCCAAGATTCAGGAGTGTAGAATTAGTCGTCTAAATCTACATCATCTGGGGCATCGTCGTCATCGGATACCAGTTCATCCACATCGGTAGTGTCGTCCAGGTCCACATCCTCATCTTCGTCTGTAACAGGAGCTACTTCTTTCTTGGGTTTAGATTCGGGCTTAGCTCCGGCTCTTTTCATAAGTAAAGCAACATCGTCCTGCTCATTATCCATGGCAATCATCATGGCGGTATCCCCATTCTTATCCCGTAATTTCACATTTGCACCCTGATCAATCAAATACTTAACTACATCTGTATTGCCTTCTTTTGCAGCAAGCATTAGCGCGGTGTGCCCCCATCGTTGCTGGGCATCCACATCGGCGCCGGCCTCTACCAGTAATTTTACAGCTTCAAGATTACCAACACGGGCGGCTGCAATCAGAGCAAGATTCCCAATATTGGCCCCTTTATCGAGGAAATATTTCAACAGCTCAAGATTACCATTTTCAGCTGCACGGTTTAAAGCTGTACCTCCCATTTTGGTCTCAATATTCAGATCAGCTCCCTCCTCTACCAGAAACTTGGCCATTTCGGTGTGGTTTTTTTCAGAGGCCAAAATGAGAGCAGACGCACCACTTTTGTTGGTTTCATCGATAGCCTTCTTACCTTTCAAAAGCTTTTTCAGTTCTTCCAGATTACCGGCCTTAGCTGCCTCAAAAAATTCTGATTGCTCCATAATATGCTATGATTTTAGCTTTGCAATTGGCGTGATGATAAAAAACCGAACGTATATCTCAAATTAATTCTTCAAGAAAATTAATTCAGCACTCCCTCAACGTCGTAGCCTCTAATTAATTCCTCTCCTGTCAGCCTTTTTGTGCCGGGAAGCTGTACTTCGGTTAATTCTACCGTTCCATCCAGGCATCCGACAAGCAGCTTATCATCCTTAACTATCAGTTCTCCGGGATCAACATTTGCAGCAATTCCTAAGCGAGACCGGTACATATTGAACTTCTCTCCATTCCAGTTAGCCCAGGCAGTCGGGAACGGGCTCAAACCTCTGATTTTATTATGAACTTCTGCTGCCGGTTTATTGAAGTCGATATGGCAATCGTCCCTGAAGAGCTTGGGCGCCGGGGTGGCTTTGGTATGATCCTGGGCTGATAAGGTATAATCCCCAGAATCTATTTTGTTGATGCTCTCCAACAGCAGCTCACTCCCCATATCCCTGAGCCGGTTGTACAATTCACCGGTCGTTTCATTATTTCCGATTTCTGCCTTTTTTTGAAGGATGATATTGCCGGTGTCCACTTTTTCATCCAGAAAAAAAACGGAACACCCGGTTTCTTCTTCACCATTGATAATAGCCCAGTGAATTGGAGCAGCCCCACGGTATTTGGGCAACAGGGAGGCGTGCAAATTAACAGAGCCTTTTTTGGGGATGCTTAAAACAGAAGCTGGTAAAATACGGAAGGCTACAACCACAAAGAGGTCTGCTTCCAGTGCTCGTAACTGTGTTCCGAATTGCGGGGATGAAAGATCGTCTGCCTCAATTACCGGAAGACCCAGTTCCAGTGCCTTGGCTTTTACTAACGTAGGTGATTTTTTTGAACCACGGCCACGTCTCTTGTCCACGTTACTTACCACCGCTTTTATGGTATGTTCAGATTGGTGAATTTGCTCCAGGCTTGGAATGGCAAATTCGGGTGAACCCATAAAAACAATATTCATCGCTATGCTTCTTCCTGTTTGGGGACTACCGGATATTTCACCTTTTTGTTGCCTTCGTCAATCTCTTTAAGCTCTTTCTTGTGCATTCTCTTTTTGAAAGCACTCAGGTAATCCAGAAATAGAACGCCTTCCAGATGATCGTACTCATGCTGAATTACCCGTGAGGTCCACCCTCCGGCTTCCAGTCGGTGCTTGTTAAAATCCCTGTCAAAAAATTCGATGATTACTGTTTCCGGGCGAAATACTTTGTCGTTCACTTCCGGTATACTCAGGCAGCCTTCTTCCAGTGGCACCTTATTCCCTCTTTTTTCCAAAATCAATGGATTGATAAATACCATTGGGCCATAGGGAACTTCTCCATCTTCAATCATAGAGTCGGTGTCCATCACAAATAATTTGATAGACCGTCCAATTTGTGGAGCAGCCAAACCAACGCCATCAGCGTTATACATGGTCTCCAGCATGTTATCGATCAGGGTTTGCAGTTCCGGGCTGTCTTCTTCTATTTCATCTGCTTGTTTCCGTAAAACCGGATCATCGTACGTTACAATTGGTAATATGGGCATATGTTATATTAAGAATTCGAATCTAAGTAGTTTTGTAAAATGATGGCCGCAGCAATACGATCAACTCGTCCCTTCTCACTTCTCTTTTTTTTAGGAACTCCAGCCTCTATCATAAGGCTGCGCGCCTGGGTTGAGGTGTATCGCTCATCAACTTTTGCAATGTCTATGTTTGGGAAAGAGTGGCGCAGTTTTTTTATAAAATTATTAACCATTTGTGTGGCCGACCCTTCTTCTCCTTTAAGAGACAAAGGCCAACCAACAACAAATTTATCTACGGATGCGTTTTCTGTGATTTTTTTAATCTCAGATAATGCTTCCTCCGGGGAAAAAGTGCCTACCGGTGATGCTATGGTTTTTAGTAAGTCGGTTTGTGCAATACCTACTCTTTTTTTCCCAACATCAATACCGATAAGCCGTGCATATTCCTGCAACTATTTATTTACCCCTGAATTATTTATCCTTTTTCACGTCCTCTAAAGGCTGTCGCAAAAACTTCTTCATTAGCTTACTTGGCTTGAAGTGTGTTTTACGATGCGCAGGCACATAAATAACTTCGTTTGTTTTTGGGTTTCTGGCTTTTGGTTTAGCCTTGGTTTCTTTTACTTCAAAGACTCCAAAGTCACGAATTTCAATTCTGCATTCTGTATCAGCAGACATCATAATTTCTCGTAAAGCTACGATCACAGCATCAACCCACGGTTCTGCTTGAATCATAGGTTCATCCATTGCTTCCGCAACCCGACGTACGACGTCTCGTTTTGTGTAAGTCATCATAATTTTATTGATTTTATTATGTGCCTGTTATTTAATTATGGCACGTTTGTCCTTCCATAATTATTCGCAACTTTGTTTTCCTTAAGCTGTTTAACCTATAGCGAATAATCTTACAGTATTGTAAAGATAACTTTAATAAAAATCTACCTAAACTGCATTAGAAAGGCTACTCGTAGCGTAATACGTTTTTTACACCCTCCACTTTTTCCAGGCGCTTCATAATCTTGCTGAGATGGGAGATGCCATCAACATAAAGAGTGATTATCCCCTCAAACATTCCGCTGTCGCTACTTACGTTAATGCTTTTCATATTGGTCTCAAGCGACTTCGACAACACATCGGTAATATCATTAATCATTCCCACCCGATCGCCACCGATTACTTTTATAGCACCAAGGAATTTGACGTCAATATTTTTAGCCCAGTTCACATCCACAATACGCTCTGCCTCCGTCTTTAACAGATGCTGTGCATTGTTACACATACTTCGGTGTATCTTGATATCACCGGTTCGGCTTATAAAGCCAATAACATCATCACCCGGAATAGGATTACAGCAGTTTGCATAGGAGTATTTGATATTGCTGAGTTCGCCATTTATAAAAAGCGACTTCCCGTCACCTATCGACCTTGCCTCGCTAATGTATTTATCCTGGATTTCCTTCTCTGTAATAGGATTAACTTCCACATGCTCATTCTCTTCCAGCCGGCCTGTACTCTTGAACTTCTTAACTTCATGCAATAACTCGCTTACGTCAAAAGCACCAGACCCGATATCAAAGAAAAGCTCCTGAGTAGATTCGTATTTAAATTTTTTAGCGAAGCGGTTCAGCTCCTGTTCTGAAATTTCGATGTTGCCCCGGGCAGCTCTTTTGTTCCAGATTTCGCGACCCTCTTCAGCAACTTTACGCTGCTTTTGCTTTATAAATTGGCGAATCCTGGACTTGGCTTTATGGGTAACCACATCATCAATCCAATCAGGATTGAGATTGATCTTGTTACCGGTAATAATTTCAACCTGATCCCCATTCTGCAGTTTTTGTCGCAACGGCACCATCTTCCCATTTACCTTAGCAGCCATAGCTCGTTCACCGATTTCACTGTGAATTTCAAAAGCAAAGTCGATAGGTGTTGCATCCCGCGGCAGGGTTCTCAATTCACCGTCCGGAGTAAAAACATAGATCTCGTCCTTATACAGGTTCAGCTGAAAGTCCTTTACGAAATCGGTAGCGGCATCCGGGCGGGGGTTATCCAGAACGTCCCGTACCCAATTCACAAATTTATCGAGGGTATCTGACCCTTGCTGGGCACCTTCCTTATACTTCCAGTGAGCGGCTAAGCCTTTCTCTGCAATATCATCCATCCTGCGGGTTCTGATTTGAACCTCAACTTTTCGGCCTTTATTTGTGATTACCGTAGTATGGAGTGATTGATACCCATTGGCTTTGGGCACGGAAATGAAGTCCCGGAATCTTTCCGGAATTGGGGTGTACCAATCGGTGATGATGGAATACACCCTCCAGCAATCTTCTTTAGTATGCTGACCTTCCAGAATAATCCGGATGGCAAACAGGTCGTAAATTTCTTCAAAAGGTTTTTGTTGCCGCTGCATTTTGCGGTAAATGGAGAAGATATGCTTGGGTCGCCCTTTAATTTCAAACTTAAAGCTCATTTTGGTCAGCTCATTCTGAATGGGCTGCATAAACTCGTTAATGAACTCTTCCCGGTCCTCCCTTTTCTCCCGAAGCTTCCGGGCTACAAACTTGAAGGAAGTAGGATCAATGGTTTTAAAGCATAAGTCTTCCAGCTCATTCTTAATCCGGAACAGCCCAAAACGGTGGGCAAGCGGAGCATACAAGTCCATAGTTTCCGAAGCAATCTTAATCTGTTTTTCCCGCTTCAGATGTTGTATGGTTCGCATGTTGTGCATGCGATCGGCGAATTTTATAAGCACTACCCGGATGTCTTCTGCCATAGAAAGCAGCAGCTTCATAAATGCCTCAGCCTGCTTGCTATCCCTGCTTTTAAATACACCGGTAATCTTGGTAACCCCATCAATAATGACGGCCACTTCATCCCCAAACCAGTGTCGGATATCATCCAGGGTTACATTGGTGTCTTCAACTGTATCGTGTAGCAGAGATGCAATAACAGAGATGTCATCAATATTGATTTCACTGGCTACAATTTTAGCCACTTCTACCGGATGGTAGTAGTACGGCTCCCCCGATGCCCGCTTCATATCCTCGTGCGACATATAGCAAAGCTTAAATGCCTTGGTCACAGCTTCTTCATCCACCGAATCAATATGATCACGGCACACGGTAAGCAACTGCTTCAGATCTTCTTTCTGAGCCTTTTTTAATTTATAACCCTCAAGGTCATATTTATCTATGGAAGCAGTATCACTCATAATATCATCCAGCCAACTTCCTTTAAATGTAGGTATAACCCTCGTTTAAAGCACTTGCTTACTATTCTTTCGTACAAAAAAAGCGGATATGGAGTTCACATCCGCTTTATTACAATTAACTGATTTTGTTTAAAAACTTAAAGAAACACCAAACATAATTCTTCCGTTTTGAGCATCCGCCAGGGTAGGCTCACCAAGCTCTTTGTTAGAATAACGATATTCAACAAATGGTTTTAAAATTGGTATGACAGTTACCTTGGCACCCACCGACATATTCCAGTAGAGGTTGCTTTCATTTCCTTCTTCGGGTCGATTCCCCGGAAGGCCGTTGTAATCCTTAACGGCTTTTTCGTAATTCTCGGTACCAAGCCCCAATCCAACATAGGGTTCAAGAAGTCCAACCGACACACCACCAATGAGTGCTACTCCCACATCATAATTAGTCAGGTCTTCAGAGTAAGAGAAGCTTTGATTGTTGGGATCCACATTATTTTCTTCACTAAAATAACTTCCATGTACTCTGAGTGACAAATTCACCACCGGAAGTTTTTCAAGAATTCCTTTTTCGATTCTGAGGCCAAAGCCGTTTTTCGGCTTTTCATCTCGGAGCTCATAGGAAGCTCCTAACTCAAGCTGAGCAAAACAGCTGGCTGAAAAAATAACGGCTATTAAAATAGTAAGGGGTATAAAACGTCTCATAGCTTCTCTTTTAGTTGTTATTTGCCCAAAGTTACGAAACGCAGATGTGGATTCAATATTTGTTTAATTCTTTATTGAAGTAGTGAAAGGTAAAGCCGTATATTTGGCGCCTACCGGAAAGCCGCCGTGGTGGAATTGGTAGACACGTTGGACTTAAAATCCAATGGGTATTAAAATGCCCGTGTCGGTTCGAGTCCGACCGGCGGTACAAAGCCTGCTTCTCAGAACAGAGTAGCAGGCTTTTTTTATTTATCCCCCCTTTATATGCCATAAATTGACTGTTTACTTTATTTAACCACTAAATTTTTTTATTAGAAAATTTCGTTTAATATTAATTCATGTTATTATTTGCCCTGTTGCTTATAAGGCAATGAAAATTAATGGAACGAGATGGACAAGAAACAGAATAAAACTGTTATGATCGTTGAAGACGATCTGATTCTGAATCTTCTGTATGAAAGCTACCTGGAAAAATTGGGTTACGACGCGGAAGGGGAACTCGTATATGGTAAAACAGCCATCGAAGTAGCTCAGAAGATTAAACCGGACCTCATCTTAATGGACATTTCTCTTGAAGGGGAAATTGACGGTATAGACGCCATGATGGAAATCCGTAAATTTTCAGACGTACCTGTTATCTACATTACAGGAAATTCCGACCCTCATCATGTTCAAAGAGCTAAAGAAACCGAGTATCTTGACTATTTGGTTAAGCCCATTGAATTTAACGACCTGAAAGATTCTATTGAGAGAAATTATAAGAAAATTCACAAATAGATCTATCCCGTTTCATATCTGCTTCCTTTTTGACCAACCAAACTATACCACATTATGAAATCATCGCTTTCGGGATTCCTGATTATAACAATCGCCGTATTAGCGGCATGTTCGCCATCAAGAACCACGACTTTACCTGATACCTCACCTACTGAGAAACAAAATTTCAAGCCGGAACGGCCCATTCCCTACCAGATTGAAGAACCCTGGGACTTTCAGAAAGCCGTTGAAGATGGTTTCCGGTCCTTTGACGGTACTCCCGGTATAAACTATTTCACCAATACCTATTCCTATAAAATTGATACCGAACTGGTACCCGCCGACACCATGCTATATGGTGAAGCAGATATCACCTACATCAATAATTCGCCTGATACTTTAAACTATATTCTTTTTGAACTGGCTCAGAACCTCCATAAAGAAGGAGTGCCCCGTAAGGAAATCGTGGAGATTACCGGTGGCGTTAATATCACGCGGGTTTCCATTGGTGGTGAAGACATTGCCGGAATGAAACGAAGTCGCCCAACGTATGTGGAACAGGGCACAAACCTGGTCGTTTATCCGAATGAGCGGATTTTGCCGGGTCAGACTACCAAACTCGAAATTGATTGGAACTTTAAAGTTCCGCAAGCAGGTGCAAGCGGACGTATGGGGTACAGCCGGAATAACCTCTACTTCATTGCCTACTGGTTCCCGCATATAGCTACTTATGATGACGTTCACGGATGGTTTGGAGATGATTTTACCGGAAATGCAGAATTTTACCACGACTTTGGAGACTACGAAATTAATATTACAGCCCCTGAACAATGGCTGGTAATGAGTACCGGTGAGTTTTTGAACCCGGAGGAAGTCTTGGCCCCTGCTGTCCTCAACAAATATAATACAGCCCAACAATCTGACACTGTGGTTTCAGTTGTTGAAATCAATGATTTTGGAAGCTCAACGACGTCAAGCGAAGATGGAACACTTACCTGGCGGTTTAAGGCTGAACAAGTCCGCGATGTAGCTTTCAGTGCCACCTCCCAGTCGCAGTGGGATGCATTACGTACTCCTGTTGGAGATGTTGACGGTGACGGCAATGAAAATTATTCCACCATTAATGCCTTCTGGAGAGAATCAGCTCCTCTTTGGAAAGAAGCCGCTGATTACACGGCCCACTCTATTTCTTTCTTATCAGATTATACAGGCATTCCTTATCCATGGCCTCATATGACTTCCGTAGAGGGAGCCGGTATTATTGGTGGAGGAATGGAATTCCCGATGATGACGGTCATGGGAAGCTATAACAACCCAAACCCGAATATCCCTTTATCCCAAAAGAGACAGGCTCTGTATAATGTAACTGCTCACGAAATTGCCCATATGTGGATCCCGATGATTGTGAGCAACAATGAACGCCGGCATGCCTGGATGGATGAAGGAGCTACCACTTTTCATGAAGCCCACGCCCGCTGGGATAAATTTCCCGAAAGTTTCAGCCGGCTGGATGAATTCAACAGTTATCTTCCTATTGCGGGCAGCTACCTGGAAGGTGAAATTATGAGATGGTCCGATTATCACTATCCGGGTCCGGCATACGGCGTCGCTTCTTACCCCAAACCTGCTACGGTTCTAATTGCCTTGCAGGGTGTGTTAGGTGATGACTTGTTTAAAGAAGCCTGGACGAGGTTCATGGATCGCTGGGCCTACAAACACCCAACACCTTATGACATGTTCAACACCTTTGAAGATGTTTCCGGCAGAGAGCTCGACTGGTTCTGGCGGTCATGGTATTTTGAAACCTGGACCCTGGATCAGGCTATTGCAGATGTCACTGAAGACGGTGGCCGGGTAACTATAACCATAGAAGATTTAGGAAAAGCAGTGATGCCCGTAGATCTCACCATCACTTTCGAAGATGGCTCCGAAACAACCACACGAATTGATGTTGATGACTGGATGATGGGCAAACGTACTACTTCTGTTACTTTAGATGCACAGGCTGGAGTTACCAGAGTTGAAATTGATGCTGACCACTATTTCCCTGATACAAACCGTGAGAATAACATTTGGGTGCGATAGACAGGTAAATGAACATAACATCTGTTATTTGAAAATCAGAAAGCCCTTCATACCGGAGGGCTTTTTTATTGGTGATTATTTTTACCAAATTTGAGTTCTTGCAAAATGACTAAATGCTATATTCAGGGCGTTAAGGTTCACAACCATTCTATATGAAAATTTTAAGAAACAGAGCTTTTCGCTGGATTTTATTGATGCTCGGGCTCTCGGCAATCATTGCCCTCACCGGAATGAATGTGCTGTCGCTATACGACCTCAGAGACCGTATGGTTGAAAGTGAAGAGGAACGCCGAATTGATCAGCTGGATGAAATCAACGATACGGTTAGAAACCAAATTCTCGAACCCCTCAGAGGATTGTATCGGATTGAGCTTGAGCCCATCGAAAGCTCCCTGCAGCAAACCGGACAGCTCCCCGACAACATTCAGGAAGTACTCGCCCGCTCATCCAAAAGCCCATTTATTAACAGCATTTATTTTACCCCTGAAAATGTAGATCCCTGCGATTCCAATAACTCTATTTACGAATACGATGCTGCAAACAATCAAATCACTCCTACCGATAACTATCCGGATTTAGTTTGTGACGGGGTGGGGCTGGCTCGTACCAAAACCAAAATTCAACTTAACGATTTCAACTACCGGTGGAATAATAACTTTGAGTTTGATACTCATCGCAGCCTGAATATTGGCCTTATCAATCTTTCTGAAAGCCGGATGATAGGATACATCACCCTCACATTAAATGAGGATTATATCGTAGATGAAGTCCTTCCTCCCATTCTCACAAACTATTTCGGCAAAAGTGAAGAGACCGGGATAGTGGTTTGGGTTCGCGACTGGACCAACAACCGGGTGTTGGCTACTAACGACACGACCATTGAATACGACCGTGACTTGCGTGATCATGTAATGGGCTTTTCCGGCTCCGGATTCTTCGACAACTGGTCGTTAAATCTTGCTTTCCTGGACGCGCCGGTTACCAATGCGTATAACGAAACCCTGATCAAAAACCTGATCGTACTTGGCGTGGCTGTTCTGTTTCTGGGGGGAGCGCTGATCTTTATGTTTGTGACCGCTCAGCGTGAACGCCACCTTGCCCAGCGGCAAGCCAGCTTTCTCGCCAACGTAACGCACGAATTGAAAACCCCACTGGCTGTAATGCAGGCAGCCGGTGAGAATATCTCGGATGGCCGTGTTACCGAACCCAAACGCCTGAAGCAGTATGGCGAGCATATTTATAATGAATCCATCCGGTTGAGGAGCATGATTGAGAAACTTCTGGATGTGGCCCGTGTTGACTCCGGCCAGAATATGATCAAAGCCGCTCCATACAGCATTCATAACCTGATGAATAAATTCCTGAACGAAAACCGGGAGTATATCGAAAACAAAGGCTTTGAAGTGAAGTTTAAATCTTCTGCTGAAGAAGCTTTGTGCATGATTGACAGTGACAGCTTTGAAACCATTGTCAATAACCTGACGGAGAACGCCATTAAATACAGCAAAGATGAAAAGTGCATCGAGTACCAGATTTCATCTAACAAGGACTATGTATTTTTCAGTATTTCGGATCGGGGAATCGGAATTCCTAAAAAAGAACAAAGAAGCATCTTCAAAAAGTTTTACCGGGTTGACGATTCCGATTCAAAGAGCACCAAAATTAAAGGGCATGGATTGGGATTAAGTATCGTGCGAAATATGGTTAGCCTGAATAGCGGGAAAATTGAAGTAAAAAGTAGTTCCGGCAAAGGCACAACATTTATTGTAAGATTTCCTAAATTGGACAAGAATGATGTTTCAAAAGAGCAGCTGCAAAACGTACATACCGGATCCTCACCAACAGAAAATTTAAGTAAGCACACACATTATGTCGGATAAACGCATGAAAGTGCTCGTTGTGGAAGACGAGCCAAGCCTTGTTTTCACACTTCGGGATACATTGGAAAGTGAAGGGTACGATGTTTTAGTAAGCGAAGAGGGTACTCAAGCCGTTGAAATGGTGAAAGAACATAAGCCGGATATCATGATTCTTGATATTATGCTTCCCGGTAAAAGCGGCTATGATATTCTGGAAGAAATCCGGGACAACAAATTCACTTTCCCCGTCATCATGCTGACAGCCAAAGATCAGGAGCCTGATAAAGTAAAGGGACTGAATCTCGGCGCCGACGATTACCTGACCAAGCCATTTGGCGTAAAAGAACTACTTGCCCGCATTGAAGCCCGGCTCCGTCGTGCCGGCACCTACTCCACCTCCGGTGAAGTGGACATCCTGCAGTTGGGCTCGATAAAGATAGATTTACATGAATCTGTGGTGCATCGGCCGGATGGGGAAGAACTTGAGCTGACATCGCGGGAAGTGGAGCTGATCCGTTACCTGCTGAAAAGCGCCAACGAACCGGTATCCCGGGATGAGCTGCTGGAAAAAGTTTGGCGTTATGAGTTCAGCACAAACACCCGAACGGTGGACGTTCACATTTCAAAGCTCAGAGCCAAGATCGAAGTACATCCCGACGATCCCCGCTACCTGATTACCTTGCACGGAGTTGGTTACATGTTAAGAAATGGATAACCAATCAGACCAGCTGATCCATTTCTTTTTGTTTCACGGATTCCACAAACTTCACGAAATTTTCCACCTGTGATTCGAGCAGGCTTTGCTTGAAGTCATCCTTGATTCCTTCAGTTTCCGAGAATTCTTTTTCTACCCGCGGTATAAATACCCGCTCCGGGAATTGGAGTGCATTTCTGTAATTAGCTACCATCTGAAATTGTTCAACGGCACGCAGCCCGCCAAATGCACCGTTCGCCTCCCCTATAAAAGCCATAGGCATTTTCTCGAAGGCCTCCGGAAATGGCAGGTAGTCTATAAACATCTTTAGAATACCGGGAAAACTGCCGTTGTATTCGGGAATCACAAAAACCAGTCCGTCTGCATTCAATACAGGTTCTCTGAATTCTTCTATGGCCGGTAACTTTTTACCGTATCTGCCACCAACCACCTCTTCCAAAGGAAAGTCCTGCAGGCTGATTACCTCTGTATCCACTCCCTTTTTCTCATACAACCCCTTCACATAGCGGGATACTTTAAGTGCATTAGAGCTGGGACGGTCGGTACTGCTAATAATTTTTAGATTCATTAATTCTGTTTTAAAACTGACTTCGTATTCACTTTCAACATACCAATTCCTTTAAAAAAACATTCCATTTCGTAGTTCGTGACAAAAACATGTGAAAACCATCCGGTTTGTTTTATTTGATGAGGACGATTTAGATCTGCATCAGAAAACCATGGAAAAAATGTTTAATGCCAAACCAACGTAGAGACACAACGTTTTGTGTCTCTACGTTTCATTTAAAATCATTCTCCCTGGTTTTTGATTTCCTGCCATTTCTTCCACAATAAGGCTTCCCTTCCCTGGGTGCCCGCCTCGTACCATTTCTTGTCTTTCAGTTCATCCGGCAGGTATTGTTGATCTACCCAGTTATTAGGATGGCTGTGCGGGTATTTATAGTTCTCGGAAGCATTCTCAACGCCCAGATATTTTGCCCCTTTCTTATTGGCCGTTTTGTCCTTTAGATAGGGTGGAATGTCCTTAACTCCTCGTTCGATGATCTCCCGGTTTACTTCAAAAATAGCCTTGGTACTGTTGCTCTTCGGGCACTGACTCAAATACAAACATGCGTGAGAAAGAAAATACATTCCCTCGGGCATTCCGCATTTCATAAACGCCTCCTGGCAGGAATTGACAATGGTAATAGCATTTGGCTCGGCGAGCCCCACATCCTCACTGGCAAAAATAAACATACGCCGGAATATGAAATTCGGATCATCTCCGCCTTCCAGCATGGCATTCATCCAGTATAAGGCCGCGTCTGGATCAGAACCGCGCATGGATTTGATAAAGGCAGAGGCATAATGGTAATGCTCGTCACCGGTACGGTCGTAGCGCACATTTCTTCGCTGGATGCTTTCTTTAGCTACTTCAAGGCTTATGTGAATCTTTCCACCTTCATCGGGAGTACTGGAGAGAACGGCCACTTCTAAAGCATTGAGAGCATTTCGAATGTCTCCACCTGCCATTTCTGCCAAATGATCGTAAGCATCTTCTGCGACTTCAATTTCTTTATCCCCAAGACCACGCTCTTCATCCTGGAGGGCACGGTTTAACATTAGCCGGACATCTTTGGTTGTCAATGGGTGTAGTTCAAATAACTGGCACCTGGAAAGCAAAGGATTAACCAGCGAGTAGAATGGGTTTTCCGTTGTTGCACCAACCAAAGTAATAATTCCTGACTCCAGATGGGGAAGCAGTGCATCCTGCTGAGCTTTGTTCCACCGATGAATCTCGTCCACAAACAGAATCGTCTTCTTCCCGTTCAGCTTTCGCAGCTTTTCGGCTTTATCCACCACATTACGCAGCTCTTTGATTCCATCCAGCACGGCATTGATCACTTCAAACTGGGCTTTGATTTCCCGGGAGATTACATGAGCCAGCGTTGTTTTTCCTGAACTGGGCGGTCCGTAAAAAATCAATGAACCAATAATGCCGGTATCAATCATCCGCTGCAGCATCTTCCCTTCACCAACCAAATGCTCCTGCCCGGCAAACTCATCCAGCGACTGCGGACGCATCCGTGTAGCTAAAGGCTCGCTAAACTGCGGATTTTCTTTTGGGGAAGAAGATTGAAAACCACCGGATTTTTTTTCTTCGAAGAGATCCATGGATGAAGTACGAGATGAATTAAAGAAGTATGTGTAAGATATGTGTTTTAAAGGAAAGAAGTGTTCAAAATTCAGGAGTCAGTATTCTGAGTTCTCATTCCTGATTTCTCCTTCTACAACAACGATTTCTGGTTTCCAAATTTATCTAAATACTGCTGAAGCTTCACTTTTTTGCGGGTGGAGTCGCTGGTCATATACCGGAGCTTACCGAAGATAGGGCGTTCCTGCCAGGCTCGGTCAAAGCGACCAAAGCACCAGAAAATCCCGGAATAGCTGTTGGGATCTCTTCCATCAAGGGCATATTTATTGTTCAGCTCGATCATGTAATCCAGAGCCGTGCGGTAGTCGGGCGTCCATTCGATGATTTTCTTCCCCCAGAGCATACGCAGGTAGTTATGCATCACCCCTGTTTCACGGAGCTCGGTTTGGGCTGCATTCCAGATTTCATCGTGCGTCTGGGATTGCTCAAATTCTTCCAGGGTGTAAATCCATTCGCGTTCGTCACTTTCATGCTTTCGGGTTGTTTTCTTCACCCAGTCGGGCAGGCTTTCAAACTGATCATAATCCGGGCGGTGATGAGCAAAATGAAAACCCACTTCCCGCCAGGTGATTACTTCATCCAGAAATGCTTCTACATTCGGATCGCCATTAAAAAAGCCGGAATTCTTCCCGTTGTTAGGAGTGATGGAATCCAGGTCCCAGTCCTCCGGCTGATGATCCAGCACCGCTTTCACAATTTCATATTCGCTGATTTTCCCAAAGTGTAGCCACGGACTTAATCCACTGGAAGCTTTCGCATCCGGGTCGTTTCGCTTCTCATCATACTGATGGAGATTATGTGCTACGAAATGCCCTAATTTTCCTAAAGCAGCCTTGCGGGTTCCGGTTAAATCAGACGGTTTAACCGAATGGTCGATAGATAAATCTGATATCGTTTGCTCAATATTTTCCAGTTTCTCATCTGCGGGGGGATAATTCTTCAGAAAAGTATTTGGGAGCTCCACTCTTTCCTGAATCTCCAAATCATCGATCGGGTTTTTCTTGGGGGGATGCGTATAAGCTTCCAGAAAATACTCCTGCATTACCTTGCGGAACAGATAAGCTGAATACGGATCTTTATCCGTGACGCCCAGCGGAATTATTCCGTTAGAGTCAATGGTAATGTAAGGCACATCCACTTTTTCAGCTACGTTCTCATTGTGAGTTCGGATGATAAAGACAGGATATTCGTCCGAAACAATGGCAGCGGCATTATCTGCCAGCTCGTAAAAAAGACCTTTTCCGGCTTTGGGTTCCGGCTCCAGGTAGCTGAAGTAGTTGAGATCTTTCTGCCTTGCATAGTCAAGGTTTTCCTTCATTCCCTGCATCATAAACGTATGCATCCGGTCGGAAGCCCAGGGATAGTCCACATTCAGACCTTCGTAAATTAAGAGCGGTTTCTCATACTTATTGGCAAGGGCCACGGCATATTCCAGGGCATAGTTATAATGAAACCGGCGGTTGATCTGCATCCAGTACAGGATGTATTCTCCCTCCGGGTTCACTTCTTTGTCGTTGCGCTTAAATTTTCGGTAGCTGTTGATGTTTTTCATAATCGGTTTGCTTTCTGCTTCGGCAAACCAAATTGAAGGTCAACTAATTCCGTTGTTTCAATACGCTCCGGTTATATGGCCTCACTTCCATGGTAACCTGATAGTCGGGCTGCTCCGGTGTGGATGCCACCAATGTTATGAGGGTATCAGATTGCACACTTTCCACTTCATGCTGAAATTTCAGTCCTTCCATGTTCAGGTCTTCTACCTGGAATGACTCATCAACCCCATCCTGAAGAATTTCGTGCTGAGCCGTGGCAAAACCCACTTCTGCCAGCTCTGCTCTCATAAGATCCTTGGTACGACTTTCGGCTGCACTTTCTTTTGTATTCGAAAACACCTTTTGCTTTAAAAGTTCTGTGGGGATGACAGATAATGACCCTATGCAAATTACAGCCCCGATGTACCAATACCAGGGTTTAGATCGGTTCTCATTTAGTATAGCCTTACGATATCCCATTAGAAGTAAATAAGGACCTATCATTAAGTACAGCACCACATTCAGGTACATGGATGCGGTCTCCCAGATTATCGAAAAGCCTGCCGGTTTACCTCCCCCAAACATTTCAATGGCATCTACCGCAGCTAAACCAATCAAAACAGTTGATGGGTGAGGATTAAAAATATAGTGCCAATTATAAGGCAGTAAAGAATCTCCTCCACGTACAAATGAAAATAAAACGGGCACAAGTATCGCAAACAGAACCACAATCAGCCATTCATTAAATCTTCTAATTGAGAACTTCATAGCGTACCCCCTCTTCATTAAGCGTAAACATCATTTCAAACTTCCCCGTCTGTCCATCAAAGTTTTGATATTCAGGATCTTCACCTAATGATACTTCGGCTACTACCCGCACTATCACTTCATCCTTCTCTTCATCTATGGTATAAAAGTGATTGATTTGATCACTATCATCTTTTTTTACACCCCAACCTGAGTCTATCTTGCCGGCTTTTCTGAGATCAAAATCCGCCAGAAAAATTCCATCATCTCCCAAATTATCCGACATCTGGTCCCGAAAAGTTTCCACAACCGACTCTCTATCGTTTTGATGATATTGTCCCAAAACGTAAATCAGTTTTTCATGTACATCAGCTTTGGTAATTCCGGTATCTATAGTCTTCCTGATTTCAAGAAGAATATTTTTTTGAAAATCCCGCCTTCCATAATCATGAGCAAAAGAGATGGCATTAAATAGGACGATGAGAATTACCAATCCATATACAATCCGATAGGCAGTATTTGATTCGAATATTTCTTTACTCCGACTTACAAGTCTTCCTAAAAACAGAATACCAATCAGTAAAACATTGAAGAGCGCCAGCCAGGCTTTGCCAAAATAAAGCGGTATAAAAAAGGCAATAGCCCCAAATAGTATTGCCCCGATCAAGAGCTTGGTTTCTTTTTCCATAAAACCCCGTTTATTAGTGTGTTATGGAATAAGCAAAAACTCGCTAATAAATACAAAAATTAAGATCGATTTAATTCATTCAGGAACTTCTCTGAACTTTCCCAAATCGCCTTTTTGTCCTCCTCGTCCCGTTTATCAAACATATTCACCATAAAGTTAGCCCGGCCGTTTTCGGTGAAGGTATCGCGCTGCTTATCGATAAAATTCCAGTAGAGATAGTTAAATGGACAGGCTTCCTCACCGGTTTTCTTACTGATTTTATATTCACAATGCTTGCAGTAATCGCTCATTTTGTTGATGTAGTTCCCGCTGCTCACGTACGGCTTGGATGCCAGTACTCCTCCATCCGCAAAAGTGGACATCCCAAGCACATTGGGCAAGACTACCCATTCATAGGCATCCACATAGGCGAGATGAAACCACCGGTTCAATTCCCGCGGATCCGTTTCGGTGAGGTTACTAAAGTTACTGAGTACCATCAGCCGCGGAATGTGATGCGAATACCCTTTTTTGATAACCGGCTTCAGGCATTCATTCATGCAGTTCATTTTGGTCTCGCCCGACCAGTACATTTCCGGGAGCTTGTTGGTGAAGTCAAAGTGATTGGCCTCCCTGACCTCCGGCATCATTCCTTCATAGTAAATCCGCACATATTCCCTCCAGCCGATAATCTGCCGGATAAAACCCTCTACCGAATTCAAACGGGCACTTCCATTCTCATAAGCTTCTTCCGCTTTATCGCAGGCTTCTTTGGGAAGAATGAGTCCGTTGTTCATATATAAGGACAAGTGGGAATGAAACAGATCGTATTCGCCCTGGGCCATCGCATCTTCATAAGGACCGAATTCATCCAGCCGCTCATCGATGAATTCATTTAACCGATATAATGCCTGCCGTCGGGTTACCGCATAGGTGAAATTATTGCTTTCTCCGAAGTGATCCGGAAACCATTCTTCCACCATATCGATTACTTCCTGTGTTACTTCATCCACTTCCGTTTCTGCAATCTTTGGTATCGGATGATTTTTCGGAAGCTTCTCACGGTTTTCTTCATCGTAATTCCATTCGCCACCCTCGGGTTGATCACCGTTCATCAGGTAACCGGTTTTCCGCCTCATTTCCCGATAGAAATACTCCATCACCCAGCCACCGGCAACTTTCTCTTTATACTCCTCGGCATCCGCCAAAAAGAAGTTGTTGGGAATTTCTTCCACTCGCTTTTCGAATGAATCTTTTACCTCACGAAGCCGCTCTCTGGAGTCCCATTCGGAAGGAGTCATAAAGGTCAGCCCGAGGTCTTTGTTTTCTGAAAGAATTTCCTGCAAAGCATCGTCATAATGTTCTTCCGTTGTGTGATAAAGAACGGGAAAGCCATCTTCTGCACACTCAAGTGCAAAATGTCGCATACTGCTCAGCAGATAAATCAGTTTTTTCTTGTGATAGGGCAGCGAATTTCCTTTTTCGGCTGACTCTATAAATATGAGGAGCGGT
The DNA here is from genome assembly GCF_040117685.2 of Gracilimonas sp. BCB1. NCBI lineage: Bacteria > Pseudomonadati > Balneolota > Balneolia > Balneolales > Balneolaceae > Gracilimonas > Gracilimonas sp. BCB1. The sequence continues at coordinate 45,076 of NZ_JBEDYP020000009.1, forward strand.
TTTTCTTCCCGAATCCAACTGGGCCATGCATCCAGATTCAGCTGATCATGCAGAATGAATACAGCTTTCCGGTAGTTTCCGGGATTTACTTTTTCTATGGAAGAATCGATGTGTGATAAATAAGTTCTGCTCATGCCAAAGAAATGAGTTCTTGCTGCCGAAACGTTCCTTACTCGAATCTTATCCCGCTTTCGAGTATCATCCACCATGGAAAAGAAAAAGATTATTGGGATTATGGGCCCCGGCTCGGGAGCAACCGAAAATGACCTCAAAGCAGCGTTTAAGATTGGAGAAATAGTAGCAGAGAAAGGCTTTTATGTGTTAACCGGTGGCAGGGCCTCCGGAGTGATGGAAGCCGCTATGAAAGGATCCAAATCAGGCGGTGGAACTACCATTGGTATCCTGCCTTCAGAAGATGGAAAGGATCTATCTGATTTTGTGGAGATCCCAATCAAAACAGGAATGGGAAGTGCCCGGAATAATATCAATGTGCTGACCGCTGATATTATAATTGGGATTGGTATCGGCCCGGGAACGGCTTCAGAAATAGCACTTGCAATCAAGGCAGAAAAAAAAGTGTTATTAATCAATCAGCGGGATGACGCCATCGGGTTCTTCAAAAGCTTTGGGCATAATAAACTGTTCATTCTACAGAACACCGAAGAAATCACGGACCATCTCGATACCTGATTAGAAATTAAATCTTGAACTTTAACTTAATACTATTATATTAGTATTAACTAATTCAGACTTAGACGTATGAGAAAATCATTGACACCCCTTGGAGAATCGGAAATGGAAATCCTGCACCACGTGTGGGAAATGGGGGAAGCTACCGTTGCTCAGGTGCAGGAAGAAATCCTGAAGGAACGAAAAGTAGCTTATACCACCGTCATGACCATCATGAAGAATTTAAACGACAAAGGATATTTAAAGTACCGCAAAGACGGCGTGACCTATGTATATAGCGCCCGCAAAAAACCGGAAGAGGTGCAGTCGAGCCTGGTATCCGGAATGATTGACAAAGTTTTTAAGGGATCAACCTCTGCCCTGGTACAGACGCTGGTTAAGAGAGAAAACATTAGCGAGAAGGAATTAAGAGAACTCCGTGACATGATTGACAATATGGAGGATAAGTAACATGTATGAACTCACCGAACTTATCAAACTAATTGGAAATGTAAGCCTGGATACTTTTTGGTTCCCCATCATGATATGGACCATTTGTTGTGCACTTGCTTTTTTACTTCTGAAATCCCGGGAAAAGCTAAACCCGCTGTTCCATTATCACCTGAGAACAGCAGCCATCCTATCCCTTCCGTTGGGTATCGCTATTGCTGCTATAATGAGTAAAATTCCCAAATGGTTTTCTTCATCAAGCCTGGAGACCGCTTTTTTTGTGGTTCAAAATCCTATTGAGATAGTACCTGGTGCCAATCCCTCTTCTGTTGAAATTTCTGCAATACAATGGCAGGAACCCTCCTTTTTTATAGGTGCCGCTACCCTGTTAATCAGCCTGATTTCAATCTTCATGATAGGAAGATTAATCAGTAACTATGTGGCACTGAAATCTCTGTACAAAAATTTAAGTCTTACGGAATTGCAGGAAGTCCCTCATGAAGCTAACCCGGCCATTAACACACCGGTAAAATTAGTATTTCATGATCATCCGTTGGTTCCATTCACATTTGGATGGAAGCAACCGGTGATTGTCCTTCCAAAAATTCTGCAACATGAACCGGAAAAACTGGACATGGCCCTGCAGCATGAGCTCATCCACATTAAACGGGGTGATTATTTGCTGCAGCTGGCGTTGTCCATGATCGAATCTCTGTTTTGGTTTCACCCGTTAATCCGATACGGCAACCAGGAGATCGACACCTATCGCGAAATAAGTTGCGATCAGGAGGTCCTTTCCAAATCCGATTTCTCCATTAAGTCTTATGCCAATCTCTTGTATGAATTAGTGCCACTCAGCACCGGTGTTGGAAAACTCTCGGTGAGTATGGCAGTCAAAAATTCAACACTCAAAAAACGTATTAAGACCATGAAATATCACAAACTACATAAAGCATCTTTTCGGCAAAGCATCTTCTTTCTCTTCCTGATGATTTTGGGGATTACCCTGCCCATTGCCTGCTCTGATTTAAGAGGGCCGGAAATGGCATCACCTGAAGAGCTTGAAAAAGCCTCTTACGAATTCAGAAATATTAATATGACTATCAATGGAAAAGAAGTTGTTAATATGGAGGGTGAGGCCGGGGCTGCTTCAACCGGACTCAGTGCCTTTTTCCTAAATGCAAAAGAGTACGGAGTATTTAAAATATCTCCTGCTCGTTTTGATGGTGGAATCAATGCCGGCAATATTGATGGTTCAGAACTGAATTTTACCATCAATGAAATGGATGTCAGCATTACATCAAGCATCCCAATTCTTACCGGGATTGACAAAACTTCGGTATGGGTACAACATTCTCCAAAGAAAACCACAGGCTTTTCTCACGGAGTCGCATCCGCTAACACCCCATTAGATGAGTATATCTCAGTTCATGATAGCGAAGCCTCTAAAAAAGAAGACTACTTTTTTGTAGTTGAAGAAATGCCGAAACTTAAAGGAGGGATGGCTGCATTACAATCTAAAGTGGAGTACCCAGAAGCCGCTCGTAAAGCAGGTATTGAAGGTCGCGTAACCGTTCAATTCATTGTAAATGAACAAGGAAATGTAGAAAATGCCCAGGTTGTTCGTGGCATTGGTGGGGGCGCTGATGAGGAAGCTTTGCGGGTTATCCAAGATGCTGAGTTTGTACCAGGCGTTCAAAGAGGCAGACTCGTTCGCGTTCAATATGCTTTATCTATCAATTTCAGGTTAGAAAATTCAGAGTTTTCAACTCCACCTCCACCCGTTAAAAAATCAGAGGTAGAAAGTAACGAGGGGTAGAATACAGCATAACTTCAAAAATCTTAAACATAGTAGATTAGCGGGGCTAATGGCTCCGCTTTTTTTTATTTGGACTTTTTTGAAACATCTTTTTTCAGATGGCGTACTGAAAGGTTAGATTATAATCAAACTAACTACATCAACATGCCAGCTAAATTAAGAAAATCAAGAACAGACAAAATGCTTGCCGGCGTTTGCGGAGGTTTTGCTGAGTATCTCGGATGGGATCCAACACTCATCCGTATTATTTTTGCCATTATTCTGGTTTCCAGTTTTGGAACGGCTGTTTTGGCTTATTTTATTCTTGCCATTGTAATGCCCGACTAAAGCTATTTATCATAGATTAGCCACTTACACACCCCAAATTCTGCCTTGTTGTAAAATTCCCCTCTCATTAGCATCTTGAAACCCAACTAAATGGGGATGAATTGCTTATGAAAGTTGGAATTGTAGGAGATGCCAAACGGGCAGTAGCATGGGAACAACATTTACGCCCTCACCGGATTGTTCAGGAAGTAGAGCTTTGCCCGAGTATTGGAGAAGTCGGTAAAGTCGATGCCTGCCTTTTAATCGATGAAACGGAAAAGAATCTTGATATTCTGCTGGAAGGCATACAATTAGGGTTGAATTGCTTTCTTATCTCCCGCCAGCCTACCAACACCCCAAAACTCGAAAAAATCTATCGTGCCACCAGGGAGGCTGGAGTCCATGTTCAATTTTCCCACTGGCCAACCCTTGCCCCGGCTACACAATGGATGATGGACCGCATGTCCCGCCCGGTTTTTTTAAGTATCACCCGCGAAGTCAATCATACTCAATTCATCAGTACTGATGAAGAGTTTCGTCATTTCTGGATTGATGAACTTGGACTATGCATGAAATGGATCGATAGCGGCATTCACCATGCAGAGGCAAAGGCCATTAACCTTGACGGTAAACATCCCGTTGCAATTCATATTTTCATTCGGTTTGATAATGGATCTACAGCCGATATTCGAATCTATACCGGAGCAGCCGAAAATACTCACAAACGTATTACCTCTTCTAAACAAGAAATTCTGGAATGCAATGTTTCTTCTCAGGATATACGTATAGGCAGACTTAACTCAGGCAACCATCTCTTTTTTGAAAAACAAAGCTTTGATCCGGCAAAGTCAGCTGAGAAAACAGCCCTCATGTTTTTAAAATCTATTCAAATGGACAGAGAGACACCCTATACTGCCTATGATGCCTATCAACTTTCTCTGCAAATTGAAAGTATAGAAAAACGCCTCTCACAGTTCCTCTGAGCACTATGTTAACTTAATGTTAACTTTTCGTTAACAGATCGTTTACTTTAAGTTAACAATTCCTTAACATTGGAGTGGACATTACAAGAGGAAATCTATGAAGACTAAAATATTACCCATACTGTTAGTAGCTGTTTTTTCTACCGGGTTATTTGCCCAGCAGAATATTGTCAATGAAAAACATCAACGTGTACTTACACATGCTGAAGACAACATTTTCAATGTGAAATTTTATGATGCTGACGGTACACTTGTTCAGGAAGGACAGTATTGGAAACATGGCGAGTCATTTAAGCCACACGGAAAATGGGCTCTTTTTTCCTCCATCAACGGAGACATCGTAACCACCTCTACATTTAATAAGGGGGAGCGAGTTTCTGTTGAAACCGTTATTGACGGTAAAGTAGTAAAAGCTGACAGACAACAGCTTGCAATCAAACAAATTGAACAAAAAATAAACCAGCTGGAAAAGAGACTGGCTGATTTGAAAGAAAATTAAACAACAAATAACCGCACCAAAAAAAAAGAGGAGGTGCTATTATGAGAGCTAAGTTATACGAGAAATATTATAAACTGGGATTTGATTATTACATTTTTAAAAACATTTTTGGGCTTCATAAACCCGATAAAAATGTAAAACGGTTCTATTATGCACTAATAGTTACCGTACTCGCATTAGGTATCGCCTTATCCTGATAAGGCTATATCAATAATTAAGGCTTCATTGCTTTGAACAATTTTTTCAGTTTACTGCGCGACATTAACCCGTCCACAAAGTTAAACTGACCGGCCTGAAGCCTTTCTCCTCCATCAATAACCACACATTCTCCGGTTATATATGGAGCCAGATCGGACATAAGAAAAATTGCTAGATTGGCGAGCTCTTCATGCTCGCCATATCTGTTTTGCAGGAATCTTATTTTTGAAATTCTTCTCCAGTACTTTTTTAGGTACCAATCTTGACCATGCACCTTCCGTGGGGAAAGGACCAGGAGCAATAGCATTTAATCTAATCCCATAGGTCGCCCATTCAAAGGCGAGAGAACGAGTCATAGCTAATACACCTGCCTTTCCGCAGGCCGATGGCAATACGAACCCACACCCTGTTCCCTCAGCATATGTGGTTACCATGTTTAGAACATTCCCCTCTTTTTATTATCAATAAGGTAATTACCGAACACATGTGTACAGTTAAAGCTCCCGTGTAGCACGATATCTACAACCGCCTTAAACCCTCCGGGCGACAGATCCTCTGAAGCTGATAGAAAATTCCCTGCTGCGTTGTTCACTAAACCCGTAACAGAGCCGAAATCATCTATGATTTGTTCAAACATCGTTGTTACGACATCATAATCTCTTACATCGCATTGATAATGTCGGGCAACAGTCCCCTCCCTCTCTTTTTCTATCTCTTCGACAGCTTTTTCCAGCTTCTTTTCCGTTCGCCCACAGATGGCGATATCTGCTCCACAACGGGCAAAACCCTTAGCCATAGAAAGCCCCAAGCCACTGCCCCCGCCTGTAATTAAGATTGTTTGTCCTGATAGTGTGTCTTCTTTGAACATATTTTCCTGTTTGTCGAGCGACCATAGACAATGGACTACCGATAACCGTCGGTTGTCGTTTGTCATTGATCGTCCTTAATTAAAGATTTTCAAAAATTGCGGCAGCGCCCATTCCACCACCTATACACATAGTTACCAACCCATATTTTGAATTGCGTTCCTTCATCTCGTAGAGAATTTGAGTAGTGAGCTTAGCCCCGGTACAACCAAGCGGGTGCCCCATGGCAATGGCACCTCCATTTACGTTCGTTATTTCCTGATCTAACCCAAGCTTACGAATTACCGCCAGAGACTGTGATGCAAAGGCTTCATTCAGTTCAATCAAGTCAATATCAGATAGCTTCAATCCGGTTTTGTTCAACACTTTTGGAACAGCTTCAATCGGGCCAATGCCCATGATTTCCGGGGCTACACCGGCAACCTGAAATCCAACGTATCTGGCCATGGGTTCCAGGCCAAGCTTCTCAACCATCTCTCCACTCATCACCACAACACCGGCTGCAGCATCATTCATTTGTGATGAGTTACCGGCCGTTACACTCCCTCCATTTTTAAAAACAGGCCGTAATCCTGACAATGCTTCAACCGAAGTATCTTTTCTGGGGCCTTCATCCTTTTTAAAAGTGAATAATTCTTCTACTACTTCTCCTTCAGCCGTGACTATCTTTTCCTGAACCTCTACAGGAGTGATTTGGCTGTCAAATTTACCATCCTCCCAGGCTTTTATCGCCCGCTGATGACTTTGGTATGCAAATCTATCCTGATCTTCCCGGCTTACTTCGTATTTATCGGCTACATTCTCAGCCGTGATACCCATACTCACATACACTCCGGGTTTATTATCAACCAGCTCAGGATTGGGTTGAACCGACATTCCTCCCATCGGAACCAAGCTCATGGATTCCACACCTCCGGCAATAATCACATCGGCACCACCGGCCATGATCCGTTCCGCTGCCATAGATATGGTTTGCAGTCCTGATGAACAAAATCGATTAACGGTAACACCTGGAACTGAGTCTGGCAATCCACCCAACAAAGCAATCTGTCGGGCAACATTTAGCCCCTGAGAAGCTTCCGGAAAGGCACATCCCATGATTACATCTTCCACTTGGTCAGGTTCTAAGCCCTTGGTCCTGTCGAGCAAGTCTTTTACCACCGCCCCTCCCATCGAATCCGGCCTTGTAAACCGCAGTGATCCTTTATTAGCTTTACCACAAGCTGTTCGTGCTGCCGCGACTATATAGGCATCTCTGTCTGACATAATTTTAAATTCCTAAATTTTAAATTTTTAATTTCTAAGCGGTTTTCCCTTCTTCAGCATGTGCTCCATTCGGTCCAGGGTTCGCTCGTCTTGCAGACATTCAAGGATGGCTTCCCTTTCCATTTTCAGTAAGTAGGACTCCGGAACCTCCTGGGCTTCACTTAAATCTCCACCCGCTAACACAGCGGCAACCCGTTCGGCTACAACTTTATCATAATCAGTGATGTACTTCCCTTCATGCATTACATGTAACATCAGCTTCATAGCGGCGAGAGCCGTTTTCCCCATTACTTTAATGGGTGAATCGGACGGCGGCTGATAACCTGCCTGCGCCAAATTCAGCGCTTCATCTTTGGCGGTTTTTATTAATAAATCCCTATTCATCACAATTGTATCGGAAGTCCTCATGAAACCAAGTTCTCGTGCCAAGTGAGCGCTTTCTGAAACTTTTGCCATCCCGATAGTCTTAAACACTTCGCGTATAAACGGCAGCGGATCTGCATCTCCTTCCAGTTTGGCCATAGCTCTACGAAGCAACTCTGTAGTTCCACCTCCGGCCGGAATCAACCCAACACCAACTTCCACCAGGCCCATATACAATTCATGATGAGCCACCACTTTATCTGAATACAGGCAAAATTCCACACCGCCGCCCAACGTCTTTCCGAACGGAGCAGCTACTACCGGAAATGGTGCATATCGTAAGGCTACCGCAGTTTTCTGGAAGTTTTCAACAGCTTCTACCACACTGTCCCAATCGTTGTTTTGTTTGGCAACAAGTGCTTCTTTCAGGTTGGCTCCAAAAGCGAAGTTATTGGCATCATGACTAATGACCAACGCATCAAATTGGTCTTTGATCAAATTCAGCGACTTATAAAGGGATTGCACTAACTCACTTCCCAGCGTTGAATTTGGTGTATGAAACTCAAATAAGGCAACTCCGTCTCCCATGTCATGGAGGGAAACACTGTCGTTCTCCATAACAGGAGCCTTCTTTTTGCGGAGTTGATGAATTTTAATTTCCCCTTCAGCCTCAGGCGGGATATCTACCATAGACTTGGATTGAGGATCATATACTTTCCCATCCTCATAAAAAGATGAAATTCCGGCATCCAGCATTTCACTGATTAAATCAGGGATGTCAGCCCCTTCCTTCTCAAGCCGCTCTACCATATCTTCAAGTCCTAAGGCATCCCATCGCTCAAAAGGGCCCATCTCCCAGTTAAAACCCCATTGCATGGCACGGTCGATAGAAAGTGGTGAGTCGGTTATTTCAGGAATTCTATTGGCAGCATAAAGCAGTAAATCCCGATGCACATTCCAGAGGAAGTCGCCGATTTTCTCCCCGGAGAACACCAAGAACTTTAGTCTTTCAGCTGTGTCTTTAATTTTTCCGGCTTCATCCAAAACCGGATCTTCCAGATTTTGCTGCGACTCATACTCAAACGTCTTTGAATTGAGAACCAAATATTCCCCATCCTTCTTAGTGTAAAACCCTTTTCCCGCTTTGTTTCCGATCATCCCTTCATCCACCATCGTTGAAAACTCTTCGGGCAGGTTAAAGGTTTCCCTCATTTCATCGCGGGGAATAGACGGATACAGGTTTTTAGCCACATGATTGGTTACATCAAGCCCTGCCATGTCTGCTGTTCTGAAAGTAGCCGCTTTGGAATAACCGGTAAGGGTCCCTGTCAGTACGTCAATTTCTTCGGCACGGAAATCGCCGTCAAAGAAGTAAGGCATGATGTTGGCAATGGAGAAAATCCCAATCCGGTTGGCAATGAAATTTGGTGTGTCTTTGCAAATTACCACGCCTTTGCCGAGTGTCTTCTCACAAAAGCGATGCATGAATTCGGTGACATCACCTGAAGTCGTTGAAGTTGGAATGACCTCCAGCAGCTTCATATACCGGGGAGGATTAAAGAAATGAGTGCCAAGGAAATGAGCTTTGAATTCATCGCTGCAATCTTCAGAAATCTCACTTATTGGTAGCCCGGAGGTGTTGGAACTGACAATGGTTTCCGGCTTGCGAATCTTTTCTATGCGAGACATCATGTCTTTCTTGATGTCCATCTTTTCGATGATAACTTCACAAATCCAGTCGGCTTCTTTCAGCTTGTCGAAATCATCTTCGAAGTTTCCAACTTCAATCCGGTTCGCAAATTCCGGCTTTCCGAATGGAGCAGGCTTCATTTTGGATGCTTTTTTCAAGCTCTCTTCTGCGGCTTTGTCAGGGCGGTTCGGGTCATCACTTTTCAGATCCAGTAAAATCACATCCAGCCCGGCATTTACGCAATGTGCAGCAATCTGACTTCCCATCACTCCTGACCCTAATACAGCTACTTTCCTGATTGAATATTTTCTATTGCTCATAAATTTAGATCCTAAGATTCTTCCTCTTCTTCTGCGTAAATACTGTCAATTTGCTCTTTATATTTTTTGTTGATCACATTTCTTTTAATTTTAAGTGTAGGTGTGATCTCGCCGTCATCAATCGTGAACTGATCTTTCAGCAACTTGAACTTCTTCACTTGCTCCCATTTAGAAAGCTCCTCGTTCACCTTATCAATTTCCTTCTGAATTCGGTTGATGACATATTTATTCTCTGTGAGATTCTCTTCAGGAAAATCGTATCCCTTTGACTTAAATCGCTTTTTCATGTTTTCCCAGTTCGGGACGATCAGAGCACCACAAAATTTATGCTCACTTCCCACAACCACAGCTTGTTCAATGAACCCACTATTAACCAGTGCATTTTCTATGGGTTGAGGAGCTACATACTTACCCGTCGAAAGTTTGAAAAGGGACTTCTTCCGATCAGTCACAAATAACCAACCATCCTCATCCAGGTGGCCAATATCCCCGGTGTGAAACCAACCATCTTCATCGATAGCTTCATCCGTTTTTTCCGGCATTTTGTAATAGCCTTTCATGATATTCGGGCCTTTCGCCAAAATCTCACCATCTTCGGCAATTTTAATTTCCACGTCTACCAGGGGCTTCCCGGAGGAACCAATTCTGAGTTCACCTACCGGCGGGCCGGTTAGTACCGGGGAAGTTTCGGTTAACCCATAACCGAGTCCGCAGTAAATTCCGATTCCATTCATAAAGCGGGCAATATTGGGTGAAAGTGCAGCACCGCCTACATTCAGGCCAACCAGGTTACCACCAAACATCTCCCGGATTTTAGCATACACCAGCTTATCCGCAATCTTCCACTTCCAGGAAGCCGGTGGATCTTCCGGATCATACTCTTCCGCTAAATTAACCGCCCAGTAATACAGCTGTTTCTTCAGTCCGCTGAACTCCTGTCCCTTTACTTTTATTCCTGTGACAATCTTTTCCAAAAGCCGTGGCACAGTAACCATGTAGATCGGCTTTATAGCCTGAAAATCTTCCCGAATATCTTCCACCTGATCAATGTAATAAGGAGGCACACCTACGTAGGCAAATATATAAGAAGCCGTTCGTTCAAACATATGAGCTAAAGGAAGATAGGAAAGCACTTTGGGTTCATCGTGTTCTGCGGGGTTGAAAGGAAAGATCTCGTGTGAAGCCAGGGCATTTCCGGCTATGTTGTTATGGGTCAGCATCACTCCTTTGGGAACACCTGTGGTCCCTGATGTATAAATCAGCGTGGCAAGATCATCGGGTTGCACATCGCTGCGTAGCTTATCAAACAGATTCGGGTCTTCTTCCCCCTTCTTATGACCCATTTCCAGGATATCTTCAAAAGTCTTGAGCTTGTTATGGTTTGAACCGAGGATGGAGATGATCGCCTTCACGCTTTCGACACCCTTAATCAGCGGCTTGGTTTCTGCAAACACCTCGTCGTTCGATACAAAATGAACTTTCGCCTCGGAATTCTCCAGGATGTATTTGATCTGCTCGCCGGGCTGGGTGGTATAGATAGGTACCACAATTGCTCCCAAAGATAGAATAGCCTGATCAATCACCAGCCACTCGGTACTGTTTTCCGCATGCAACGAAACCTTATCTCCTTTGCGAACACCCAGCTCATACAAACCCATGGCCAGATCGTGCACCATCTGGTTAAAATCATCAATACTTGTTTCAATCCATTCCCCATCCCGCTTCACAGCTGAATAAATCCCTGTTTTATTCTTTTCAATTCCCTCAGAGACGACAGACAAAATCGTGGTAGGTTCGTATTTCATATTATTTTCCTATCATGTTTGCGTGTATTTTCTAATATACACTTTCACTGTTCATTTGAAAGCGGTTCCACTTACTATTTTAATAACTTAACACTGTTAATCAAATTCAACTCTATGTTCATCGAAGAGGAATTAAAAGAGAAAGCTAAAATCTACTTCAACTACTCCCATAAACATATGGGTGATGCTTTGGGGATTGAGTTTCAGCATGTGGCCAAAAATAAAATAGTGGCAACCATGCCCGTTGATGAGAATTCAGTTCAGCCTTTCGGAGTATTGCATGGCGGAGCTTCAGTAGCATTGGCCGAGACTTTGTGTTCAGTAGGCGGCTGGTTTAATCTTGATGACATACAAAAAACGGTTGTTGGGGTTGAGATAAATGCAAATCATATTCGATCTGTGAAAATGGGAGGCAAAGTAACCGGTACTGCACAGCCGGTAAATGTTGGGCGGAAGATTCAGGTATGGGAATGTGAACTCAGGGATGAGCGTGATAAGCTGGTATGTACATCGAGGTGTACCCTGGCAGTGATTAACCGGCCGCGGGATTGACCTATCTCCCCTTCAATCCACAGCTAAATCTTTGCTATCTTTCCGTTCTATGAATGAAATGTTTAAGGCTGTCATCTTAGAGTGTACCGGTGCCACCTCCATATGTGATCAGGAAGTCATACAGGAACTATGGAGTGGCTACGGCAAGATCCTTCGCGTATATCTGGAAGGGGCCTCATTTTCCAGCGTGGTTGTCAAACACGTTCAGGCAGAGAAAGCCCAAGGCCATCCCCGGGGCTGGAACACCGATATCGGCCATCAGCGCAAGCTCAAATCATACGAAGTGGAAACCAACTGGTATGAACAGTACAGCCATCAATCCAAAGCCCGGCTTCCCCGCTGCCTTACCATTGAACATCTGGACGATGAGGTACTCATGGTTCTTGAAGACCTGAATGCTTCCGGTTACCCGCTCCGAAAAAGTTCTGTAAGCTGGCAAGAAATCACTCCTATTTTAAAATGGCTGGCGGATTTTCATGGCAGCTTTCTGGGTGAGATACCTAAAGGCTTATGGGATCAGGGGACTTACTGGCATTTGAAAACCCGCCCTCAGGAGCTGGAAGCACTAAAGGATGAACGCCTGAAAAAGGCAGCACCATTAATAGACGAAAAACTGAAGACCTGCAAATTTAAAACCTTTATCCACGGAGATGCAAAACTGGCCAATTTTTGTTTTTCAGAGCAAAGCGAGGTTGCAGCTGTCGACTTTCAGTATGTGGGCGGAGGCTGTGGGATGAAAGATCTGGCCTATTTTATCGGAAGCTGCCTGGATGAGGATGAGTGTGAAGCTCTCGAGGAAAAAATTCTGGACACTTATTTCTCCTATTTGCAGCAGTCACTGGGTGAGCCTAACCATGCCCTGGAAAAGGAATGGCGATCCCTGTATCGGGTAGCCTGGGCAGACTTCCATCGCTTTTTGAAGGGGTGGAGTCCGGGGCACTGGAAAATCAACAGCTATAGCGAACGAGTAACCAACGAAGTGATAAAAGCCCTTTTGGATGAACCTGTTACCTCTTAAAGAAACAGCCACAGAAGCAGCATTGGCTGCCGGACGTATCATCAAATCTTATATGAATACCCCCATTGATGTGAAGGCAAAGCCGGATGGGGGCAGTAATTATGCTTCTCAAGTCGTTACCAAAGTGGATAAGGAATGTGAAGATGAGATTCTTTCTCATTTACTCCCCACTTGTGAAGTGTATGACCTGGCCTTGCTTACGGAAGAAACCGAAGATGATGGCAGCCGGTTCGAAAAAGATTATTTCTGGTGCGTGGATCCTATCGATGGCACCCTGGCCTTGAGTCGTAACATACCTGATTTCTCCGTCTCTATAGCTCTCGTCTCCCGGGAAGGAACACCCGTGATTGGTGTCATATACGACCCCAGCACTGAAAATCTCTATCATGCTGCAAAAGGGCATGGGGTCTTTGAGAATGATAAGCGCTGGAAACTTCCCGAACCAAATGATTACCTCACCCATATCTCCGACAAGCCGTTAACTAAGACTCCCCGGCCGGATGAGCTGATGAAACATCTTCATCATAAAGTGGGCAAACTGAATTTGACAGGCTTACGGGTACAACAGGGCGGCGGCTCTGTTCTGAACGCTATTAAGGTACTACAACATGCTCCCGCTAATATGATAAAACACCCTAAAAAGGAAGTGGGCGGAGGAAGTCTGTGGGACTTTGCTGCTTCCGCCTGCATTTTTCATGAACTTGGCTTCCGTGCTACTAATTTTAAAGGAGACCCGCTGGACCTGAACAGAAAAGACAGCACCTTTATGCACCATGAAGGAGTATATTATGAATGCGTTTAACCGAAAACGGGCCTAATATCTTTGCAATCACGCTAAATGAAAAACCAACAGGTTTTACGTTCTATCCTTATTTCCTGAACTGCTCCTCTTTCCATTCCTCAAACAAATGCGCCACTTTCAATCGCTGGTATTTTCCGGTGGAGGTTACCGGAAGTTCTTCTCCGAATACCACTACTTTTGGTGTTTTCGAGAAGGGCAGATGTTGTTGGCAGAAGTCTAAAATAGCTTGTTCATCCTTTTCGACACCTTCTTTGAGCTGAACATATGCTCCAACTTCTTCTCCATACCAGTCGTTTTCGAAGCCCACGGCAATGCCGGCTTTTACCCCCGGAGCTTTATTAATTACTTCATCAATCTCAAGCGGAGCCAGGTTAATACCACCACGAATAATGAGTTCTTTTAATCGGCCGGTGATGAAAAAGTAAGGATTGCCCTCATCGTCTTTTTTAATGAAGCCTTCGTCACCACTTCGAAACCAGCCGTTCTTAAAGGCCGACTCATTGGCCTCCCGGTTGTTGAAGTACCCTTTCATCACATTTACCCCGCGAATCACGATCTCACCTCGCTCGCCTTCAGGAACAGAGTTTCCGTTTTCATCCTGAATATCCATTTCGTTGGCCGGAACCGGAATGCCTATACTTGGATAGCCAAAATCACGCATCCACTTGTTATGCTCAATTTCTGATTGTTCAGCAGGAATAAAGCATGAGTAACAAGTGGTTTCGGATAATCCGTATCCATGTATGATGGGGATTCCGAATTTCTCCTCAAAGCTTTGAGCTACCTTTACCGTCAATGGTCCTGCCCCGCAAATAATATGGCGGAATTGTTTGGTATCAGGAGCCTCTTTTCCTTCATAGTAATTGGTAAGGTACTGCAGCAAAGTGGGTACCACACTCACAATATGAACTTGCTCTTCCTCAATGGCTTTGAAAAAATATCCCGCACTGAACTTCTGATTCAACACAGTGGATCCACCCACAAAAAACGGCGTTATCATGGTTACCACCGTACCATTTACATGATGAATAGGCAGCACACACATCATTTTTGTTTGCCCATCAATGTTATGCCATTGACTTATAGTTCGGGCATCCTCAAGCAAATTACGCTGAGTTAAAACAACACCTTTGGGATTTCCGGTGGTTCCTGATGTGAATACAATTAAGGCTTCAGATTCGACATCTGCCTTTGCTTCGCTTAGCTCCCCTTCTCTCACTGAGAAAGAATCAACTGAGTCATCACAAATCACGACTTCTATATCGCCAAGTTGTTTGTCTTCATCGATTACAGACTGAATACGTTCTGCATATTCATCCCGGACCAGAGCCAGTTTCACTTCGGCATTATCCAGGATATATGAAATCCGGTTATCATCTTCTCCGAGGTTTACCGGCACTACCACCAACCCACAAAACCAGGCTGCAAAGTACTGAACCACCGTATGCCAGTGATTATGGGAAATGGTCGCGATTTTATCTCCCGGCTGAAGTCCTTTGGCTTGATAAAACCTTGCCGTATTTAGAACATGCTCATAGAATTTCCGGTAAGAGATTTCTGTACGATTCTGACCGGCATCCCTGTAAGTAAGGTACGTTTTGTCGCTTCCTATTCCCTGTTTCAACAGGCTAAAGAAATCATCCTGCAAATCCTCCGGTGGATTTCCGAGAGATCGGGCATGTAGAATTTTATCTTCTAAGGTATTGAATTCCATGATGCTTCAGCTTTTTTTAAATGGTAGCGGATGAGCGTTAGAAAGGCAAGAAAGAATAGTACTCAGGATTCAGAACACAGGAAACAGAATCTGCTTTACTGAGTCCTGAGTTCTCCGCTTACTGTTTTGCCGGGACTCTTGGAATCATCATAATTTCCCGTTGGCGGCCGTCAATGTACCATACTCCCGATTCATCGAAAAAGGCATCTTCTTCCAGCATAATGCGGATTTCTTTACCCCACTCCTCGATGTAAGTTGCTACATTCAACTCAATGGAATAAGCTGTATTCAATTGCAGCGGATAGTCGCCGTCACCCGGTACGCCACCCTGGGCATCCCACATACCAAGCGTAGTACCAGCTGCATGGCCATGATAGCCAATGGGGTGGGTATAGATACTCGGTTTGAGTCCTTCTTCAATAGCCTGCTCTCGTGACATTTTCAGCACTTCGTTACCGGTCCGCCCTTCCTTAAAATTATTGGTGAAGATATCCTGTAGGCGATTCCCATTTTCAAAAGCTTTGACCAGATAATCCGGGACTTTGGTTTCTCCCGATCGAAGCACATAAGCGTGCTGCTGAGTATCCGTATTGAGCCTCAGGTATTTAATCCCAAAATCTACGTGCAGCAAATCTCCCGGCATGATCACGTTTTCTCCGGGACGGCTGTCAAAGGTTCTCAGGTGATCAAAAGATTCAGGGTCAGCCCGCTGGATGGATACACTGGGATGAAACCAAGTGATCAGCTTCAAATCCCTGATCTTTTCGCGGTACCACCAAACCACATCCTCTGTCGTTGTTATACCGGGTTGAATCACTGCATCCGAAAACCCTTCAGAAATAATTTCATGAGCAATTCTAACTATCTGAGGATACACCTGCATTTCTTTCTCAGTTCGGGTTTCCAGCCATCGTACGGCCAGCTTCTCGGCCGAAACCAATCGATCGGTATATTTCTCGCCAATCGCTTGTTTCATTTCCTCGTAGTCGGTAACCACCATGCCATCTGCGTGTCCCCAGATTTCCGAAATATTGATTCCAATCCGCTCTGGGTCTCTTTCCTCAATAATCTCTTTAAGCCGCTTCCATTGGTTGGGCTCCTTCTCCTTATCCCATGCTTTCTTAAAGACCTCTCCCACATCATATCTGGCCACCGCCAGTGTTTCTACTCCTTTTCCGGGACCCAAATCGTGCATCACCAAAATGGTTCGTCGCCGGGCAGCCAGCCAGGTTGCCGGAAGCATGGTTTCAATCACCGGATCTTCATTATACTCCCTCGAAACCACAATCCACATGTCGATGTCGGTCTCCCTCATCATCTCCGGCAGATAATTCTCGACTTTATCTTTTAGCATGTCATTGATGACAGCGGCCCGTTCTTTCATTGGCAGAACATGCGGATAGTTTTGGGCTGTAAGAGGAAGGGAAAAAATAATCAGCAGGGTGAAGGTCAGAAGTCTTTTCATGGCTTGAGTGATTTTTAAATTTGCAGAATATGGGGATGGATGGGCAGAGGTGCAACTTTGATACCCCGGGTTTGTTGTTCGTAGCTCATTTTTCTTTGTCATTCCTCAAACGCAGGGATCCGGTTTTTCTAAAAAGAAATTGACCCTAAAAACCATTTAGATTTCGGGCATACGCCGCGAAATGACCTGTTGGTAAAACTTCAACCATAACATAATAACAAAAAACCCCGGATCAGCTTTCGCTAAACCGGGGTTAAATATATTTATCTGTGATCCGGATTTACATAGAAGCCAAATCTCGAAGTGTTTCAGCCAGTTTTCCTGCTTTTGAAGTAGCTGAACCGTCAATTCCATCAGCTAACTCAGCCAGTATTGCTGATTTATCTGAGCCGGATGACTTCTCTGCGTTCGCAATGCCGGATCGGAGTGCTGAAATTTCTGATGCACTCATTTCTCCATCTCGGTCAAGCTGATCTACGTAAGCTTTGGCTAACGCATAGGTTGTAGGCCATTCAAACATAGGCTGTCCCTGAGCGTTCAGGTAATCAAGCGTTACGGTATTAGCCGCGTCGATTTCATTCTGAGTAAGCAATGGGTTGGCTTCCAGTTCAAAAATATCCAGTCCGCGGGCAATCTCAGAGTTTATAATCATTCCGTTATACCAATATACCGACCAGCTTCCACCGTTCGCCATGCTGGTAGAATCAACCGGACCACGATCATGGAAGGCAATTTCAACCGGGTTGGAAGGATCTGTCCAGTCAAACACGGAAATACCACCCTGATACCACGACTGCACCATAATCTCACGTCCCGGTACCGGAATCAGAGATCCGTTGTGAGCTACGCAGTTTTCCTCCGTTGTTTGTGGTGCAGGTAGTTTATAGTAACTCTCGAACTCCATCTTATTGTTCTCGTTGATGGTGAACAGAGCATTTGCTCCCCACTCATACGGATCCGTTTCACGGCATTTTGGCTGACCGCCACCGCCCCACTCATCCGTAAACAATACTTTACTTCCATCGTTACTGAAGGTAGCTGAGTGCCAGTACGAGAAGTTAGAGTCGGCAACTGCATCAACCCGCTTAGGGTTAACAGGGTCAGAAATATCCAGTAAGAGTCCGTAGCCTTCACAAGCACCACCGGCTAAACCAATCTCGGGGTACAAGGTGATGTCGTGACACTGGTTTGGTCCGCGATCGTCTTCCTCATCTCCGCCAACTCCAAACTGCTGGTCTACCATCGTCTGGATATTTTCACGAAGATATGCACTGTCGGCCGCTGTAGGTTCGGCACCTTCACCGCCTCGTTGTTGGGCAATATTCGACAAAATCATTCTTACATACCGACCAGGAATCACACGTTCCTGTCCAAAAATTTCCGCAGTGAAAGCACCTTCGGCTTTTGCTTTTTCAAGTGCCGCTTTGTCGGCCGGAGCCATGCCGTGTGTTGGTGCAGCTGTCAGGTTTTCGAAAATTCGGGGAGAATTTACAATCGCTGCTTCTTCCGGATTATCAAGAGGAACTTTGATTACTTCAATCCTGAATAATGCTGAATTTGGATCATCATCAGGCATGGCGGCTGAACATCCCGGCAGTTCTTCATTCGGACGTACCGGTGCAGAACCTGACACATAAATATAAACGTTATCGTCGTCTTCAGGGTCTTTCAATACGGAGTGCGTGTGCGATCCGCGACAAGTCTGAACGTTGGACACGTATTTGGGCTCTTTAACATCAGAAATGTCAAAAATCCGGATTCCGCGAAGTCGTTCTTCACTTACGGTTTCCTGAACACCTTCGGTGCCACAATCAAGTCGGCCGCCTAATCCTTCACCAGATACAAAAAGAAGGTTTCCATAAACGGAAACGTCACTCTGTGAAGCAGGACACAGGTAATCAACCACCAATTCCGGAGATCGCGGGTTGGAAACGTCCCATACAATCACGCCATTATAATTCCCCTGAAAAGCATAGTTACCTTTAAAGGCCAGGTCAGAGTTCGTTACACCCACAAAATCTTCAGGCGGAGGTGTTTGGGACAACATATTCAGATTCCAGCTGGCTTCTTCGGCATCAAATAAACCTGCTTTCAGTCCTACCCGCGGGTCGGGACTTGGTGGGTTTGCTTCCGTTACAGGCTTGGGTTCAATAGATGGCATCATAGACGGTGAGCTTGAATCGTCCATCATAGAAGAAGACGAACACCCATAGGCACCAATCAGCACCGACACCAAAAGAGTCAGAAATAGGTTCGATTTTTTCATAGTTACTTTACTGTGTTTTTGTTGACGTGATATTCTTTATTGGTCATTAGCTGCAGTCATCCGATCCAGCATCAGCTGCATGCGGTCAATTTCCGTTCGCTGATCTACCTGAATGTCTGATGCTAAACGGAATGCGGCATCGTCCTGAGCAGCACCATCGGTACCAAATAATTTGCTAACCATCGTTACCGCCCCTTTGTGGTGGTCGATCATATATTTCAGAAACAGGCGATCGAATTCATCGCCGGTGGCTTCGCTGAGTTCCTTGAGCTGCTCCGGCGATAACATCCCAGCCATATTGGTATGGTCCATTTTCATGTGATCTTCCCCAAGCCCGTGAATCATCAGCTTCAATCCTTCGATGTGCACTTCAGGAACCGGCTGATCGCGATCGCGGAGCCAGGTTTGCATAGACCGGATTTCATCTTTCTGAGCGTTGATGATACGCGCGGCCAGCGTCTGTATTTGAGGACTGGCATTATTTTCGGGTGCCAATCGCGACATGATTAAGGCTTGAGCGTGATGGGCAATCATTCCCGTCATGAATTTTACATCGGCTTTGGTGAAATTCATTTTGGCACTGTCGCGGCGAGCCCAGTACAAGGCTTCCATTTCAGCTTTAGTCATTCCGGAATCATTATCTACGCTTTGTTCTGTGGCAGAATCCTGATCAACTTCTGAACTGTTGTTTACCGATTCCGAGCTTTTGCAGGCCGATAATCCCACTACTAATGCAATTAAAAAAAATGACTTAGCTAACTTTACTAAGAAACAACTCTTCATATACTCAATATCCATTACATATTAACTTTGCAGAATCTATCTCCTCATGAAAAGGACGGCTAATTATAAGAGCATTCGGAGTGAAATACCATGATAGGATTTAATTGGCATTAATTTTTAAGCCATGCATCCCTTCGTTGTTTGGTATTTCTGCCCGCCTTTTGATTAAGCTCTGATTTAAGAGACGAATCTTCGGCCAGAGTCACAGAAACTGATTTCTCTTCTCCCCAACGGGTAAAAGTAATCTCGATTTCATCTCCGGGGTTGTATTCGTTAAGAATATCATCCACACTTTCCACTTCACTCAAAGCTGTTCCGGCGATAGAAGTGATTTCATCTTCCGACTCAATACCTGCTCTATAAATTGGTGAGCCGATCAATGCATTAGACCCCAGCTTCCCGACTCCATCTTCAATTTCAATATCGGTTCCGAGCACCGCTTTTCCTGGATTAGCTTTGGTCAATGTGATTCCGAAGTCAGTCAACAGGCTTTCATAATCCGGCAGCTGACTGTCAAAGATATAGTTATCAAAAAACTCTTTGGCAAAATCCTCTCCTGCATACTCGGCTAAAGTTGACTGAACATCCCGGTTGGTATATGGAACTTCTGTTTTGCCGAATTTCTGCCACATCAGCTTCATGAGATCATCCAGATTCTTATCGCCATTCATTTTTCTGAGGGAAAGATCCAACCCAAGCCCCAGCACACTTCCATACGTGTAATAGGAAATGAAGGTATTAGTTTTATTCTGGGGATCAACCGATGTAGCAGCATCCACAAACGGTGCCTGATAACTCATTTCAATCGGAGAGAAAAACTGCCGACCGGGACGATTGATCACATAATTCAACCCGCCATCCAAAGCTTCCGCATATTCTGCTGCGGTGTTAATTCCAGCCCTCTGCAAAATCAGGTCGTCGTAATAGCTGGTGAAACCTTCGGCAAACCAAAGCTCGCCACTCATGTTGGCTTCCTCAAAATTAAACGGCTCCAGGCTGGCCGGACGAATACGCTCCACATTCCAGACATGAATAAATTCATGAGATACCGTCCCCAGGCTGGTATTCCCAAGCGGTCGGTCTATGGGTTTAGAGTTGGTCACAATAGTAGAATTCCGGTGCTCCATTCCGTCTCCGCTTGCATTGGGCATAAAGCAATTCAGAAATACGTACTCACCGTAATCAAATTCAGGCAGCTCTCCGAATACGTTAACCTGTGCGTTCACGATGGCCATCACTTTACCAAAGTATTCATCTACTTCTTCATCCGTGGCCGGAGCATGCAAAGCCATCTTAATCATCTGCCCGTCAATGGCTTCCTGCCGCTCGTGGAAGTCTGCAATCTCTACCGGACTGTCGAGGAAATAATAGAGGTCGGGCGCGTAATAAGTCGTTCCTTCGAGGGGTTTTAGCTGTGTTGCCACTTTCCAGTTCAGATCTTCACGCACATCAAAAGTAATTTCAACCGGGCGGTGTTCGTAATTCCTGGCCCAGGCGAAAGTCGCCGGCATGTTGAGGTGGGCATGGGTTTCATCAACCTGTGAATAGGTTCCGTCTCCCCGATTGGCAAACAAAGTGTATTCAAACTTCACGGTTCCATCGTGTCCGCTTATGTTCCATTGATGCGGATTTGGTCGTGTCACTTCCAGCACATTTCCCTTGCTGTCGGTGGCCTTTACCCCATACACATTCTTGGCAAATTCATGGAGAGCGTATCGCCCGGGAGAAGTCCGGCTCATTCGTAATTCCAGTACTTTATTCTCCAGATTGGTATAAGTTACCGAAATCTCGGCTTCGTGATGAACCGCGTTTTCGAAAGAGATTTCGTATTGGGTGGTCGTTTGGGCAGAGAGTGATACAGTGAGTAGTGAAAGAGTGAGCGATAGAATAGCTGTTCTCATGTCGAAATTTTAAGTTTTAAAATGGATGGGCGGGAATATGAAGAGGATAGGTATTAGTTACAAGGTTTTAGGTGTTAGGTTTTAGTTAGTTTCTAAAACCTAACACCTTGCATCTAAAAACCTACTTATCCTCCAGCCAGGAATATGGATAACTCGGATCATCCAGCCGCATGGCTTCTTCCGTCACATACATCGGATGGAAAGTGTCGATCATGACGGCATATTCGTCGGTTTCTTCGGCACCGATGCTGGCTTCGGCTTTGCCGGGTTGCGGTCCGTGTGGGATGCCCCCGGGATGAAGTGTGATATCCGCATAGCCGATGCCTTCCCGGCTCATGAAATCCCCCTCCACATAATAGATCATCTCGTCGGAATCTACGTTGGAGTGGTTATAGGGTGCAGGAATGGACTCCGGATGATAATCAAACTTACGGGGACAGAAACTGCACACTACATAATTATGGCCACGGAAAGTTTGGTGAACCGGAGGTGGCTGGTGAATGCGCCCGGTGATTGGCTCAAAGTCTTTAATGTTGAAAATCCACGGGTACAGGTATCCATCCCAGCCAACTACATCACAAGGATGGTGATCGAAGGTGTAATGATGAAATCGCCCGCCTTTTTTGATCCGAACCTCAAACTCGCCTTCTTCCGGGAAGAATAGTTGCTCGGAAGGAAGCCGGAAATCCCGCTCGCAGAACGGTGAATTTTCCATAAACTGCCCCATCTCGGAGAGATAACGCTTAGGGAATTCAATGGGTCCGGTAGATTCAGCAAATAAAAAGCGGTTCTCATCTGTCTCAAAATTCATTTGATAGGTGGTACCGCGGGGAAGGAATATGTAATCGCCATACCCAAAATCGAGCCGGCCAAAAACAGACTGAATATGTCCTTCACCTTCATGGATAAACAACAGCTCATCATGTTCTCCATTACGGTAGAAATAATCCATATTACCGGTTGGCCTGGCCGTTCCAATCTGAATATCGTTATTGAACATCAACACTTTGCGGCCGGTAATGGGGTCTCCTCCGGCGGGGACGTCCTTCGTCTTCAATAACCGGTGCCGGAGCGTTTTTTCATCCGCTTTTTTAACAATAACCTCTGCCCCCTCTTCAATCTTTACTACCCGTGTTGGCATATGATGGTGATAAAGCAGCGAACTGTTTCCATGAAAGCCCTCCGCTCCGAAAAGTTCTTCCGTATATAGCTCTCCATCCGGTCGCCGAAAAATGGTATGTCGTTTATGCGGGATCTTCCCTAATGCGTGGTAGTACATAATGATTAATTTTGAATGTTAAATGTTAAATGTCGACTTCTTCCATTTAACATTTATGCATTGAGCATTTAAAATTTAAAGGTTGCCTCTGGCGTCTTGTTCGCGTTCGATGGCTTCGAAGAGGGCTTTGAAGTTTCCTTTTCCGAAACCACGGGCGCCTTTTCGCTGAATGATCTCAAAAAATAACGTTGGACGATCCACAACCGGCTTGGTAAAAATCTGAAGCAGATATCCTTCATCATCACGGTCCACCAAGATTCCCAAGTCCTCCAGCTTATCAATAGGCTCATCAATCTTACCTACCCGGCCTTCCAGCTCTTCGTAATAGGTAGTCGGCACTTTCAGGAACTCAACACCGCGGTCCCTCAGCTTACCAACGGTATCGATGATATCACCTGTGAGCAAAGCCACGTGCTGCACACCCGGACCTTCAAAGAAATCCAGGTACTCTTCGATCTGGGATTTCTTCTTCCCTTCTGCCGGCTCGTTAATCGGAAATTTTATCATTCCGCGTCCACCGGCCATTACACGGCTCATCAACGCTGAATATTCTGTTGAGATGTCTTTGTCATCAAAACTAATGTATTGGGTGAAGCCGAGCACATCGCGGTAAAAGTCCACCCAGTCTTCCATTCTGCCAAGCTCAACATTACCCACACAATGATCCACAAACTCAATTCCAACCGGGTCTGCTTTCACCAGGCTTTCTCGGGGTTGAAATCCCGGCATAAACAGACCATTATATTCAGAGCGATCAATAAATGAGTGAATTACATCGCCATAGGTTTTAATGGCTGCCTTTCGGATGGTTCCGTGTTCATCTTTCATATCATGAGGCTCCAAAACCGGTTCAGCTCCACGCTTCACGGATTCATTAAAGGCACGGTCCACATCCTCCACATGCATGGCAATGTCTTTAATTCCATCCCCGTGCTTTTGAACAAACTCTGCAATCGGTGAATTGCTGTTCAGGGGAGCCGAAATCACAAACCGGATATTTCCCTGCTCCAAATAATACGATGCCCGATCCCGGATGCCCGTTTCCAAGCCGGAATAGGCTTTCAGTTCAAAACCAAAGGTTGTGATATAGAAGTGAGCAGCCTGTTTGGCGTTGTTTACATAATGTTCCACATAATCCACATCCTGCAGTCCAAGATGGTCATCAAATTTCTCTTCAACGGGTCGTTCTATAGTATCGGGTTGATTAGCCATAATAACACTTATCTGGTTTGATCTTTATCTCCCTCAAAGTACAAAATAAAAAGTGCTTCCATAAAATATTGATTCGATATATTTAGTTTTACAGAACAATTTAAATCTAACTAACGCTTGCTTCGCAACAATTTACCGTCGCACAGTTACTTTGGTTAATACGTCTAGGACAGAACAAAAAACTTCACTATTCTTTATTCAGAACCGCTTATCTTTTCATTTTACTATTTCAAACGAACTGATCTTCAGATTATCACAAATGTATTCATTTAAATTCTTCCGACTACTTGTTCCTGTACTGTTTCTGTTTTTTACCACCGTTTCCTGCTCTGATGACAGCGGTTGCAATCAAAAGCCAAATACGGCCGTCAATCAGGCGCAACTACAGTTAGATATTGATGAAATTGATGCTTACCTGTCAGAGAATAACATCGGAGCAGAAGTGCATGACTCCGGTCTTCGCTATGTAATCAATGAACCCGGTGACGGTAAAACCGCTACCCTTTGTGATAGAATCACAGTTAGGTATGAGGGAAGGTTGATGTCGGACGGAAGTGGCTTTGATGACAGCGACGGCAAAAATATTGCCTTCCCCTATCCCCTTAGCCGACTGATCATCGGATGGCAGGTTGGCATTCCTTTAATTGAAGAAGGCGGCAGCATTACCCTGTATGTTCCATCCTCTTATGGGTACGGAAGTCGCGGTGCAGGAGATGATATCCCACCAAACGCCAACCTTATTTTTGAAATCAGTCTGGCCAAAGTTTTTTAGCCCTTTGCTTCCAATAAACAAAACCTATCGCTGCTTAAAGCTTTATTGATTTTAACGTCATCCGGGGATTTCCTTTCTTTCAGTTATATTGAAAAGAAATTAAACGGAGATAGTATGTCTGATAAAAATGAAGGCTCTGCAAACAAGGCAGGCACGTATGAAGGTAATGATTCTAAAGCTCACGGAGACGGAGATATAAGTAAATGCCCATTTCATAATGGATCTATGCGGAAGACGGCCGGTGGCGGTACCGGAAACCGCGAATGGTGGCCTAATAAATTAAATCTGAACATTCTGCGTCAGCATTCTTCCAAATCAGACCCCATGGGAGAAGACTTTGACTATGCGGAAGAGTTTAAAAAACTGGATCTGAAAGAGGTTAAAAAAGATCTCGAAGAGGTCATGACCGACTCTCAGGAGTGGTGGCCGGCCGACTTTGGTCACTACGGCCCACTCATGATCCGCATGGCATGGCACAGTGCCGGAACTTACCGTGTAGTTGACGGACGAGGTGGCGGAAGTACTGGAAACCAGCGTTTTGCTCCTCTCAACAGCTGGCCTGACAACGTGAACCTTGATAAAGCACGTCTATTATTGTGGCCGGTAAAGCAAAAATACGGCAACAAACTTTCCTGGGGAGACTTGATGATTCTGGCCGGAAATGTTGCGCTCGAATCCATGGGTTTTGAGACCTTTGGTTTTGGCGGCGGACGTGTTGACCTGTGGGAGCCGGAAGAAGATATTTACTGGGGTTCTGAAGGCGAATGGCTTGCTGATCAGCGCCATACGGAAGATGGAGAACTGGAAGAACCACTCGGTGCTGACCATATGGGACTTATTTATGTAAACCCGGAAGGCCCGAATGGCGAACCTGATCCAAAGAAGGCAGCGAAATATATCCGCCAGACCTTCGCTCGTATGGCCATGAATGATGAAGAGACTGTTGCCCTGATTGCAGGCGGACACACCTTTGGTAAAACGCACGGAGCTGCACCTGAAGATCATAAAGGGCCTGAGCCTGAAGCCGCACCTATCGAACAGATGGGAATTGGCTGGAAGAGCGACTACGGTTCCGGCATGGGAGCTGATACCGTAAGCAGTGGCCTTGAAGGCACATGGACTCAAACTCCTACCGAGTGGAGTAACAAATTCTTTGAGAATCTTTTTGAGTACGAGTGGGAAAAATATAAGAGTCCTGCAGGTGCATGGCAGTGGAGACCAAAAGACGGAGCCGGCGATGGAACCATCCCTGATGCTCACGACCCGGACAAGAAGCATGCTCCCTTTATGCTGACTACCGATCTTTCTCTGAAAGAAGATCCGGCTTATGAAAAAATATCTCGTCGTTTTTACGAAAATCCGGAAGAATTCGCAGATGCTTTTGCCCGCGCATGGTATAAACTTACTCACCGCGACATGGGACCAAAATCACTCCTTATCGGACCTGAAGTACCTGAAGAAGAGCTGTTATGGCAAGATCCCATTCCGGAAGTTGGTCATGATCTGATTGATGATAATGACATTGCCGAGCTGAAAGAGAAAATTCTCGATTCCGGATTATCGGTATCAGAATTGGTTTCCACAGCATGGGCTTCGGCTTCCACATACCGTCAATCAGATAAGCGAGGTGGTGCTAACGGCGCACGTATCCGATTGGCTCCTCAGAAAGACTGGGAAGTAAATAATCCCGAGCAGTTAAACAAAGTGCTGAATACTCTTGAAACTATTCAGCAGTGGTTTAATGAAAATCAGTCCGGCAACAAGAAAGTTTCCATGGCTGACCTGATTGTTCTGGGTGGAGCTGCCGGAATTGAAAAAGCAGCTAAAGAAGCCGGTCACGAGATTACCGTGCCATTTACACCGGGGCGAACTGACGCAACCGCCGAGCAAACCGATGTAGAATCGTTTGCATGGCTGGAGCCACCGGCTGACGGATTCCGTAACTACTACAATCCTAAGCATAATACCACGCAGGAAGAAATGCTGGTTGATAAAGCACAGTTACTTTCTTTGACGCCACCTGAAATGACGGTGCTGGTTGGAGGAATGCGTGTATTGGGAACTAACTATGACGGTTCCAAAAAAGGTGGGTTTACAGAGAATACTGGTGCACTCTCCAACGACTTCTTCAAGAACTTGTTGGATATGAATACAACCTGGCAGGCTACTACCGACAAGCAGGATGTGTTTGTTGGAAGCGACCGAAAGACCGGAGATGTGAAGTGGAGCGGAACACGGGCTGACCTTATTTTCGGGTCCAATTCTGAACTGCGGGCACTTGCAGAAGTGTACGGAACAGAGGAATCCGAAGAGAAGTTTGTGAACGACTTCGTTAAAGCATGGAACAAGGTGATGACCCTTGACCGCTTTGATCTGAAGTAAGCTTCATTATTTATCAAAAATTGAAAAGGCAGCCTGATTTAGTTCAGGCTGCCTTTTTTTGTTTTTGCTATTGCTTATTCAGTTTTTGCATCCTTGCGCATTCAGATGCCGGATCAAGTCCGGAATAACAACTTTTGTACTTTGGTACTTGTTTCCAACCACCGGTTCTAGTGATATGACCTGTGCCCCGAACGCTGCAAGGACCTACGGACGCTTGCAGGTTCTACATACAAATTAAAGATTCAAGCTTTTTTATGCTCGTTCCCATCAGCCTGTCACTATTCTTTACAATTCAAAGCTTGAATTCTTTCTGAATGTTGGTACTTTTGCCTGCGTCCGAAAATTAAAATCAGACCCATGAATATGATCAAGATTCGTCCCCTATTTATTATCTCATTTTTGATTTTTGGAACCCTGGGATGCTCAACATCTCCCAGGGTTGAGCCCGGAGTTTCCCTGGAACTGGCAAAATTCAGGAAAGCCCTGGTCTCGGATGTTAATTATGAGTTGTTCTTTAACTTACCCGAGAAGGAAAAAGAGAACATATCCGCTTCTGAAACCATCACCTTTACTCTTAAAGAAAGCGGGCATGACATTCAGCTGGATTTTCGTGAGTCTGCTGAACTGCTGAAATCACTTCGAATTAATGGGACTGAAGCAGAAATTCAGTTTAAAGACGAGCACCTGATATTACCGGCCCACCTTTTGAGTGAAGGTGTAAATTCAGTGGATATCGAATTTACGGCTGGCGAATCATCCCTGAACCGTAACCCCGGTTACCTTTACACCCTGTTTGTTCCCGACCGGGCAAGAACAGCCTTTCCCCTTTTCGATCAGCCTGACCTGAAAGCAACTTATGATCTGACCTTAGAAATTCCGGTATCCTGGGAAGCTATTTCAAATGCACCGCTGGCTTCCATAACTGAAAAAGATTCTGCTAAAACCCTTGAGTTTGCCACTTCGGATTTAATCAGTTCATACCTGTTTTCCTTTGTTGCCGGCGACTTTGAAGCCGTAACACGTACAGTAGGTGGTCGCGAAATGACTATGCTGCACCGTGAAACTGATGAAGAAAAAGTAGCCCGGAATATCGATGATATTTTCGAACTACACGCCGCTTCTCTCAGCTGGCTGGAGGAATACACCGGGATAGATTATCCTTTTCAAAAGTTTGATTTTGCCCTCATTCCTTCCTTCCAGTATGGAGGGATGGAACATGTGGGAGCCATTCAATACCGTGCATCTTCCCTCTTTTTGGAGGAAGATCCTTCCGACTCCCAACTCCTTAGCCGAGCCAGCCTCATTGCCCATGAAACGGCCCACATGTGGTTTGGCGATCTAGTAACCATGGAATGGTTTAATGATGTTTGGACTAAAGAAGTGTTTGCAAATTTCATGGCTGCCAAAATCATGAACCCGAATTTCCCTGATATAGACCATGATCTGAATTTTGTGCTAAGGCATCACTCCAGCGCCTACTCTGTGGATCGAACGGAAGGAGCCAATCCGATACGTCAGCATCTTGACAATCTCAATGAAGCCGGGCAAATGTATGGAGCTATCATTTATAACAAAGCCCCTATCATGATGCGCCAGCTGGAGTTGCTGGTTGGTGAAGAACTCTTTAAGGAAGGATTACGTGAATACCTAAGCTCATACTCTATGGGTAATGCTACCTGGCCTGACCTGATTACCATTCTGGATCAAAAGACCAAAAAAGATTTAAAATCCTGGAGTGAAGTTTGGGTGAATACCGCCGGCCGCCCTCATTTTTCTGTAGAATTTAAGGAAGATGACCTCCCCGGGCGTGAACCATTGCGATATGATGTCCTGGTTCAAACTGATCCTGCCGGATTAGAAAGAGTGTGGCCTCAGCAAGTAGGAATCTGGACCATCAGTCCGAAAGACAGTTCTTTCAAGTTCTTTGATATTCTTAGTGATGACCAAAAGAAATTTGCGACCCTCAATAAACTTCGGGCTGAAACAAGAGTATTTAATGCGAATGGACGTGGTTATGGACTTTTCCCTGCCGACCTCAAAACGCTGCAGCACTGGGAGCACATGCGGGATGTTCGCAAAGGTTCTCATCTCATCAACCTGTATGAAAACATGCTGGAACAGAATGAAGTATTTCCGGACTCATACATCACTGAATTGATCAACATTGTTCAAACCGAAGAAAATCAGTTATTACTGAACCTTGCGCTTGGCCATATTGAAAGTATTTACCGGAGACTGTTGACCGAAGAACAGAGAAATGACGTTCAAAGTGAACTGGAAGAAATGCTTTGGAACCAAATGCTGGCACAAAGTCAAAGCAGTACTAAAAAAACGTTCTTTAATACATTCAGAAATGTTGCCCTTTCACCGGATCAGGTTCAACAAGTTTATGACATCTGGAAGAAAGAACTGGAGGTTGAAGGGTTAAGACTTTCTGAAACAGATTTCATTAGCATGGCCTCAGAGCTTGCCATCAAACGCCCAGATATATCAGAGTCTATCATTTCTGAACAACTAAGTCGTATTGAAAACCCTGACCGAAGGCGCCGGTTTGAGTTTGTTAAGCCTGCTCTTTCAGCTGATCAGGATGTGCGCGATTCATTTTTTGAGTCTTTAAAGGATGAAGAAAACCGGAAAACAGAATCCTGGGTACTGAGCGCACTCGGTTACTTACATCATCCGCTTCGGGTTCATGCATCACAGAAATATATACTACCAAGCCTGGAACTTTTGAAGGAAATTCAAACAACCGGCGACATCTTTTTCCCCAAGCGCTGGCTGGATGTAACTCTGGGCAATCACTCATCGGATGAAGCCGTAGAAACCGTAAGAAGTTTTCTGGATGACAACCCGGATTACAACCGGCAGCTAAGAATGAAAATACTTCAAGCTGCTGATATGATGTTCCGGGCTAATCAGATCAAAAAGTACACCAAATAGCGTTCCCTGCCAGCCTTACTAAGCGGTAGGTTCGTCATCGGTGCTCATGATTTCAAACCAGTTGATGTTTCGGGTTAGATACATAACTACAGATAGCACGACAAATAATCCGAGGCTGCCGAGTAAGAGTGCATAATCCTGCAATTGCAGCAGAATATAGAGATAGCCATACAGGATAATTAACACCCCAAAGATGATTCCTGACTTCAATTTATCGGATAAAACGCTGTATGAATAAATGGTGATTAACCCAATGATGGCAGCGGCTGCTATTAAATACGCTAACTGGAACACCACATATTCTGAAATCGACAGAAGCAGCGTATAAAAGATCAACAGAGCGAAGCCAATTAATAAGTATTGAATGGGGTGAATGATTTTCTTGCTGAGCAATTCAATCATAAAGAAGGTCAGGAAGGTCAGCGAAATGAACATGATAGCATACTTTGCGGTACGCATGGTTTTCTGATATTCATCCACAGCCAACAGCAATTCAACACCAAACAGCGTATTTGTTACTTCCTGATTGGGTCCCTGCCATTGCTGTGAAAAATTCCGGTTCAGATGTAACACATTCCATTCAGAATCAAAGCCGGCATCGGTGACTTCCCGTTCAGCAGGCAGAAAGTTTCCCGTAAAGCTCGGATTTGCCCAGTCAGATTCCAGAGCCACATTTGTTTGCTTTCCAACCGGTGAAAAATGAAGCCCGGTACTTCCGTTTAAATTCAAATCGAAGCTGAAGTCAAATTCTTCGCCCGTAGTAAGATCGGGGGAAATGGATATCCCCGAAGCCAACACGTCATTGGATTCTATACCGGGATTCGCGAGGTATTCGTTTTCATTCCATTGAATATTTACGAAATCTTTGATTCCGGTCATATCCGATATCCCCAGCGACACAAAGGCATCGTCTAACAAAAAGTCTTCAACAGGCACCTTAAAACCATTCAAATCAATGGCCGGAAAATTTCCTGATACCGACAAAGTACTGTTATACACAATTACTTTATAGATACCCCGATAACGAATTTCCGGAACTATGGATCCTTCAACATTCAAATTCTCGGGCAAAAAATGAGCATACCGGATGGTCTGCTCAACTTTCTCTTCCCCATTAAAATAATACCTGTAAGGTACGCTTATGATGGGGCCTACTATAACTTGCTCACTTCCCCACTTTTGGCTGATTTCATGGGCTACGGAATCCCTCCTGTGTTCACGCTCCGAAATCAGTCCCTGGATTAAGAGTGAAGGGATTAACAATATCAGCGTTAAAAACGCAATGATAAATAAGCGGGTACCGAGCGATTTTCTGAGGTTTTTCATGATGGTTGGGTTGGGAATGAAAAATGAAAAATGAAAAATGAAAAATTCAAAATGGGGGCTCTTTCTTGTGATATCGCGCGGAGCGAGATATCTAAAGTCGGGCTTTTAAAGACTCTTGACATTTCTGTCGACAAGTTCCTTCGAAATGACAAATCCCCCATTTTTCATTTTGAATTTAAGAAGTAACACCGTTTCCGGTATTGGCTTATTTTGGTTGAAGGTTTTCGGTTACTTTCTGAGCCGCATATCTGAACATAAGGGCAGACACAATCCATAGTGTTATAAAGAATCCGTTTACACCAAGAATTTCTATAACTGAACTCGGCGGTGATTGGTAATAGCCCCCGAATATTGCAACAAATGCTATCAATGCCTGTGCTATTGCTGCTGCAAACAATGTAATAACCATACCATTGGCCTTAAATCCTGAAATAAACGCTCCGATAATGCCAATGGCAATCACACCAAAATACCACAGGTTAATGGGGTTGTCTTCGGAGCCAATTACACCTACAGCCAGATTCGACCAGATCAATAAGAATCCGGTTCCCAATGCAAAAACAACGGCAACTTTATAAGCATATGTGCCTGATTTTCGGGTTACAAAGAGATAGGCACATCCTGTTCCAAGAATAAGAGTACCCGCAACTAAGAAATCACTTAAAGTCCATATCACTTCTGATGTGAATTGCATAGCAGTAAATGGAATCAGGAGAATGGCAGCGGTACCGGCCGCAAGGTACAACAGGTTTTTTGATAAGGGTTGTTCTGTATTCATAATTGAACCTCAGTTAGTTTAAGTATTGTAAGTACTTTGAAATACAAAGTAGGTGAATAAATTTTTTTGTTCGGTTTAAGCTTCACTTTTGAGCTTTTATGATCTCCTCCATGACATTCAGGTAACTTCCGAATGCTTTTTTTCCTTCTTTTGTCATAGAGTATTTGGTGTTTGGTTTGTTATCAATGAAGGATTTTTCCACTTCGATGAAGCCCTCTTTTTCCAGCTTTTTTATATGGGTGGCGAGGTTCCCATCGGTTACATCCAGAAATTCCTTGAGCGCACTGAAATCAAGCGAATCGTTAACGGCCAGGGCCGACATAATCCCCAGCCTGATCCTGCTCTCAAATGCTTTATGTAAATCATCAAAGGATACATTCACTGCCAATCACCGTTCGTAGCTGAAGTACATGTAAATTCCATACATCATATGAACGGCACCAAAGCCCACCGCCCACAACAGCAGGCCATACTCGACAAACCAGGCACTTACCAATCCCAATGCGATCTGCACAAAACCCATAATTTTTACTTCCGTGATGGTGTACCGCCCGGCATTGACCAATGCAAGTCCATAGAATAATAACATCAAAGGGGCAGCAACACCAATAAGTCCTTTTGCCAGAAGCACCAAAATCAATACCCCTCCTGCAGCTAAAGGAACTGCCATACTGCTTAAAAGTCTGCGGGAAGTCGCATTCCAGATGCTCTCACCGCTTTCATCTGCTTTTCTTTTTGAGAAGAAAATGGCTGTAACCAAAGCCAACACCAGAACACCGATGCCCAACCCAACCACCTTTGACAAGTTCGGTGAAGTGTAGAACAGCTCGTCAGGATTAAACCCAAAAGAGCTATAGGTAAGGTAAGCTCCCGCGAAGGCATACAAACCGGCCATAATCCCCGCCCATCCGGATAGCGATAAAAACTTAGAAGACCGCTCCATCATCGAGCGAATCTCAGCAATGTCCTTGATATAATCTTGTTCTTCTTTCATGAAAAGTACTTTTAATTTAAAAGTAGATGAAAAAAATCAGTTCTGCAAGAGGGAGAATTTATTTTTTGATATCTGTTTAGATCAGTGGTCAGCCTGGCAGGCTACATAGAAGTTACTTCAGGTACCTTAAAATCACTTCACCACATCTTCATCATAACTCTTCATGGCTTGAAGAAAACAGAAAGTGGCCAACACCCCACATACTGTAAATACCAGCAGCAGTGCTTTCGAAGGTCCGTAAACTCCGGTAAATACATGATCAATCATCCAGCCGGTTACGGGCGGACCGATGCCAAAACCAACAATGCTCACTACAAACAAGTAAACCGCGCCGGCCATGCCCCGCATGTCTGATTTAACGAAGTACTGGATGAGCGCAGCTGCCACTCCGTTATAGGATGAAGAGACCACATTGGCAAACCCGACTAACAGAAATGCTGCTAAAGCCGACTCTGCCATCAACCCGAAATAATAGAATGGAAGACCGCCAAGGGCTGCTACAATACCCATCACAAAGCGTTTTTCAGCTCCCCATTTTTTAGCGAAGAAGTCGGCCAGCCAGCCGGAAGCATTTACGCTGATTCCGGTTGCAAACATAAACCATCCATATTGTGAAATCAGCGAAGGCATTTCAAAGGTATCATTCAGCACAGTCCCGATGAAAGCAAGAATGGTATATCCGCTTAGTGCCAGCAATGAAAAACCGGCAAGGTGGTACCGTACGGTTTTCTTTTGAAGGATGAACTTCAATACATTAAAAAAGTCAGTGGCTTTGCGCTCACTTTTTCCTGATTTACGCTTCGGCTCCCGAATCAACAAAAAACCAATCACGAATAACAAAATTCCCGGCCAACCCACGGTTTTCATGGCTACCCGCCAGTCGTAAAGCTCGGCAACTGATCCGCCAATCAAAAAGGATAATCCTACACCCACAAAAATCCCGGAGGCATAAAAAGAAAATACCCGCGCCCTTTTCTCGGGTGGAAAATAATCAGCCAGTAGCGAATATACGGCCGGACTTAGTGCCGACTGGCTCACCCCTACAAAAAAGCGGGCCGTTACCAGAAACAGGAACGAGCTGGCAAAACCACTGGCTACGGTCATCAGGCTCCAGATCAATAACCCCGTCAGGATTATCCGCTTTCTGGAAAACTGGTCGGCAAACCACCCCATGAATATTCCACAGACAGCATAAATCAGAGAAAAAGCCGGTCCGTACAGCACCCCGATTTGCGTGTTGGTGAAGCCGAGGTCATCCCGGATGGCTGTTCCCAACACGGCTACAATCTGCCGATCCACAAAGCTGGTTATATAGATCAGAAATAGTAAACCAAGCACCAGCCAGGCATAGAATTTGGGGGATTTAGCTTCGAGCGTTTCGTATATAAATTTCATGGCCTCAAAGATAGAGCACAGATTGGTGGGATGGAAGCGGGGAAGAACACTGAACAAGGAACCTTGAATATGTCCATTCATCATGGTCATCCTAAACATCCTGTAAATCACGGTTCAATAATTTTATGGAACACGGATGACACTGATAATGCGGATTGTCACTGATTTTTTTAGTTAAATCAATAATCTGTGATTACCCGTCAAATCCTCCTCATCCATGTTCCATTCCCTGCCTGAACATAGCATCATTTTTTCTTCAGATAATTATAATCGGTTACAAAAAACCTCCAATAAAACGTTCACATAAAGGGCGCAGAATGTTTATTTTTAGTGCTTACAAATTTTGATTTAACTCTCTACTCAATCACCATGATGAAAGCTGGAATTCTGGGCGCTACCGGTGCCGTTGGCCAAAAATTTATTCGTTTGCTCCAGGGGCATCCCTGGTTTAAAATCGAGGCACTGGGTGCTTCGGAACGTTCGGCCGGCAAAAAATATAAAGACGCCGCCAACTGGATTGAGGATGTGGTGCTGCCGGAACACATCAAAGAAACCGTTGTCAAAAAATGTGACCCTGCAGAATTTAGTAAGGTAGATTTTGTGTTTTCGGGACTGGATTCCTCCGTAGCCGGAGATATCGAAAAAGCTTTTGCCGAAGCCGGTATTCCCGTCATTTCCAATGCCAAGAATTACCGTCAGGACCCTACCGTGCCGCTGCTGATACCGGAAATTAACCCGGATCATACCGATCTTATTAAAACACAATCGTTCAGTAAAGACGGCAAAGGCTGGATTGTAACTAATCCGAATTGCGTAGCTGTACCGCTTTCTCTGGCATTAAAACCATTGTATGACGCCTTCGGAATTGAGTCGCTCATCCTTACCACCATGCAGGCTGTTTCTGGAGCCGGATATCCCGGTGTAGCCAGTTTGGATATTCTGGGTAATGTGGTTCCCTTTATTTCCGGAGAAGAACCTAAAGTTGGACCGGAAACCCGGAAGCTACTGAGTTCTCTGTCAGGTGAATCCTTGAGCCTACCCGAATTTAAAGTTCAGGCTACTGCAACCCGCGTTCCGTCTATCAACGGGCATATGATATCTGCGACTGTGAAGTTGGTAAACCCTCCAGCCAACCTGAATGAACTAAAAGAGGCATATAACAGCTACCAGAACCCGGTGGGTAATTTGGACCTTCCGTTTTCTCCGGCCTCTTTATACAACCTGCACGATAATGAGTACTATCCCCAACCCCGCCTCCATGCTGATTGGGAGAATGGGATGCAACTGCATTTAGGCCGGCTGCGAAAAGCCGAAGTATTTGATGTCAGCTTCGTGGCTATGGCTCACAACACCATTCGCGGTGCAGCCGGTGGTGCTATCCTAAATGCCGAATTATTGACCAAAAAAGGGTTTTTGAAATAGCATAATTTTTACCCTTCATAACGTAGAGACACAAGATTTTGTGTCTCTACGTTTTGGGTAAAATTATTCTTCCATATCACCCAGGCGCTTTTGCGACATATACAGGTTTAATTTGGTGGAAAACCGGATCGCCTCGTTCTTGTCGTTGCGCTTGATGTTTAATTTAATCTTGCCCTGATCACTGCCCGGCAGCGGTTCAAAAAATGCCCATTGATTAGCTTCGATAATCAATTTCCCCCCGGTAAAAAAAAGAAACCCTTTTTTGTACTGAATCTTTTTGATGTGGTCGAGCTGAATGGAAAACTTACTCAGGTTGCTCAAACCGTTCCCCATCATATCGTACACCTTGTATTCAAAAAGCAGTTCACCATCAAGGAAACTCAGAATTCCCTTTACCTCCTTTACCTCTACTTTTACATCTTCAGTTTCGTACATCGAGTAGTTAAAAGGAATGCTCATGGTTTAATCTTCCAGCTCGTTTAGTTTCTGTTCGGACAGCTTCAGGTTCAGATTGGATGAGATGTTAGCTGCTACATTTCGATGCTTTCGCTTCACTTTTAATACACGTTCGGTTAACTCCTTACCGGGGAGATCTCCAAAAGATGAGGCTCTTTTGCCATGCAAAATCAGTTTTCCGCTAAACCACCCTTTTTTAAACTCCAGCATATCCAGCTCCGACAAGGGTATGGTTTCAGACATCAAATCAGACTCATATGCTTCTACCACGGCATCTTTTTTCTTGTATTCAAAGACCAGATTCTCACTTTCCACGCGCAGAATTCCCTCCACTTTCATGAATCCGCCGTTTAAATTTTCGATTGAAAAAGGAAGACTTCGCATATGCGTTACTGATTTTTAAAGGTTTAGATGCTTTTTAAAAAACTTCTAAAAAAGTACAAAAAATCTGTAAGGAGTGCCCGTTTCATCGCTCTAACTAAACAGCTAACAAAGAGAAAACTAATCATTGCCTTGAGAATGACACAACATTCTCAATGTCCTTCCAGGGGTAAAAGGTGGAACATCCTTTTACCCTATTTTTTTATCGGGATATTTTTTCATGCAAGTCATTAAACAATTGTTTTAATTGACTGAATAACAATTCGGGAGCATGAGGGTACTATTATTCGTGATATTATGGGGATTGCCCTGTATCATATTCGGGCAGTCGGTAAACTTCGAGGATGACTTTTCGGATCAGGATATTTCTGACTGGACAGGAAGTATTGGCGATTTCATCTTCACCGAAGAAAACGGAAATATTCTGCTCCAACAAAATGCGACCGGGGCCGGTGTTTCTTACCTGAGTACTCCTTCCATTAATTCTGTAGGCTTCTGGGAATTTTTTATAAGGTTTGATGGATTCAGCCCCTCTTCCGGCAACAAAGCAGAGATATACCTGATGAGCGATGACCAGGACCTGACCTCCTCATTGAATGGATACAAACTTAGGGGTGGTGAAAACGGCAGTAGCGATGTGTTCAGGCTGCTGCGAATTGACAATGGAAGTGAAGCGGATGAAGTACTGACCGGAATTACCAATATCAGCTCGGGCGGAGGTTATCGTGTTAAAATAACCCGGGACGCCTCCGGAAACTGGACGCTGGAAGTTGCTGAGGGTTATACCGGCGTGCTATCCGTGGAAGATACCGGAACCGACAACATTTATACTACCACCTCCTATTTCGGATTTAAGAATACCTACTCTTCTACCCGATCCGACCTGTTTTACTACGACTTCAAAATTGATATTCCCCCTGTTGAAGTTACTTCCGTTTCATTGGTTAGTGATACAGAAGTAGATGTTATCTTTTCCCGTGATATTGATTCATCCTCCGCTCAGACATCCGATTTTACCTTAAACCCTGGAGCAGTAAATCCTCAATCCGTAAATCTGCAAAGCAGCGACACCGCACGCATTACTTTTCCTTCAAACATTCCCAGCGGGGCAAACTCGCTCACCATCTCCGATATTAAAGACAGCGCCAATGAAACCACCTTAGCCGATACCACCTTCCCGTTTTTTGTGTATGATGTTTATCAACCCGGAGATGTAATTATCAATGAATTTATGAAGGATCCGCCGCCGGGTACGGCTGAATATGTGGAGCTTCGAAATACTTCTTCCCGATATTTAAACCTGAGGAACTGGCAACTTGGTGATAATAACTCACTCAGCACAATTTCTTTTTCAAACTTTACTCTGCATCCCGACAGCTTTGTAGTGGTCTCGTCTGATACTTCCACTTTAAATACGTTTTATGGTAAAGCGGTATATCTTCAGGCTTCCCTCCCGGCCTTCAATAATGGCGGAGACCAAATTCGGCTTTTTAATGAGTCAGGAAGCCTTATCGATTCCCTCCAATACAATGCGGACTGGGGTGGTGAAGACGTGGCCCTGGAGCGAAGGAACTCAGTTGTCCCTTCTTTTTACCAGGAAAACTGGGGAGACAGCCCAAGCCCCGGTTTTGGTACTCCGGGGTTTTCGAACCAAATTCAGCCCGACATTACCCCTCCCTATATTTCAACATTAGAGGTGGTGGACAGTCAAACCCTGTTGTTGACACTTTCCGAAAGGGCTGATACTTCAACAGTTTTGGATCAAAGCAACTATTCGATCAGCCAGAATCCTGAAGCCGGAGCAACACCTCCACCCATCCCTGCCATTAATTCGGTTCAACAAATAGCGCCGGACTCATTGCGCATTTTACTGGATACCGATCTTCAGGAATACGATGGCAACTGGACCTTAACGCTTAATAACCTCACCGATATTTTTGGGAATAGTGCGGATATTGTAACCGACTTCAATTACTACGTGATTTTTTCCGCTGAGCCCAATCAGGTGGTGATTAATGAGTTTATGTACGACCCCGGTGACGGCTTTTCGGAATTTGTGGAGCTTTACAACCATTCGGACAGCTCATTCAGCCTTCAGTACTGGACGTTTAACGATAATACCGGAAGTGATGAATTTATCTCTCCTGAAAGCTTTGTATTGCCTGCCGGTAAATTCGTGGTTCTGGCTCCCGACAGCACCCTGACCACTTCCTTTCCGGGCATTCCGCTCATTGATATGAGTAGTCGCTTTTCTTCCCTTGAACAATAGTTCTGATGCCATCGTCATCAAAAATCAAAACGGGTTGATTATTGACTCACTGAGCTATGAAGATGGTTGGGGTGGCGAGGAAATCTCACTGGAAAGAAGAACTGCAGCTGTGACCGGACTTTATCGGGAGAACTGGAGCGATTCACCTTCCGAAGACAAAGCTACCCCCGGACTTCCCAATTTAATACCGGAAGATGAAACCCCACCGGAGCTCGATAACCTTTCAGTTGTGAATGACAGCACTCTTCAGCTCATATTTAGCGAACGAGTTGTGGAATCACCGGCCATCAACCCCGAAAACTTTAGCTTCACCGAGCTTCCTGAAGCTTCCGGTAATTCACTCCTCCCCCAATCATTTAACTACCTTGCGCCCGATACGGTAATCATTGCTTTTTCGACCAAGATTCCCAGAAAAGAAACCGGAACTACCTATCAGCTTGGGGTAAGTAATCAGACAGATGTATTCGGAAATACTTCCGGTGAATTAATAGCTGAGTTCTTCCTCATCGATCTGGCTGAAGCCTCAAGAAATGGTGTCATCATTAATGAGTTTATGTATGAACCGGATGAAGATTACACCGAGTTTATTGAACTGTTTAACGCTACCGACAAAAATTACGATTTACGCAACTGGACGCTGAACGACAATACCGGAAACCGCAGAGCAATCAGCACCTCCGGACTTGATCTTACCCTGAACTCCTACCTGATTCTCGCTCCTGACAGTTCATTTCTGGATCTATTCCCGAACCGGCCAACTCTCATTTTGGGAAGCTGGTTTCCGTCTTTAAATAACAGTACCGACGCAATTGTTATTCGTAATGCCAACGGAGAACTCATCGATTCGTTGACCTTCACGTCCGAATGGGGTGGAGAAGGTGTTTCGCTCGAACGCAGAAGTCCGGACCACCCTTCCTTTTATCGAGAAAACTGGGGCGACTCTCCTTCCGGTACCAAATCTACACCGGGACTTCCCAACCGCATTGAGCAGGATAATGAGCCTCCGGTTCTGGAACATGCATTTATTACTTCCCCTGACTCCATTCAACTGATTTTCAATGAACGAGTCGATTCTGTTTTAGCCACTGATATTTCCAACTACTCTACCTCACCATCATTGTCGATTGCTGAAGTGGCAAATTACAATGGAGATAGTTTGTCCCTGGTCCTGAGTACTTCTCTTTCCAGTGGAGATACATTTACTCTTACTGTAACCAATAAACAGGATATTTTCGGGAATACCCTGACTTCAGCTTCAGTGGATCTGGAGTACACGGTTTTTTCTCCGGTCACCCCAAGGGATGTCATCATTAATGAAATACTGTACCGAAGAGCAAGTGCTGAATCTGCGGAATTTATCGAGCTCTACAACCGAACATCTGACAATTTCAATCTTACCGGCTGGACCTTTTCCGATGCAACCGGCTCTACCACTATTCCTGAAGGGACTGTTATCAAGAGTAATGAATACCTGGTACTTACCGATTCTGAAGAATTTGCCTCAGGCAGTACTCTTGCCAAAGCTAAATTGAATGAAAATGTGGTTTACCTCTCGGGATTTCCTTCTTTGAATGATGATGAAGATGCGATAGTGATTAAGGATGGAAACGGTATGATTGTTGACAGTTTGTTTTACCGGGAGACATGGGGAGGGAATAAAACCGGCATCTCTTTGGAACGAAAAGATCCTGAATCCGCATCGAATGATGCCGGTAACTGGGCTTCCAGCACTTCCCAAACAGGAAACAGCGCCGGGGCACAGAGTTCAATCTATCAACCCGATCAAACCCCGCCTGAAATTGTTTTTGCCAAACTGCAGACTGACGGTAAAATCTATGTGGCATTTTCAGAATTTGTTCGCTCCTCCGGCACGGAACCAATAACTGTAAATGAAGAGCCCGCCTCCATCACTGAATACAATGAAGAAAATGCGAATATCCTCATCATCGGGGATGGCGCCTACCCAACCGGAGCGCCTCTTAACATCGCTTTTGGGCAGGCCACTGATTTCCGGGGGAATACATCCGGGGAGCTGTCAATTGAAGTATCTCAGCCTCTTTCCAAAGGCAGCGTGGTGATTAATGAAATTCTGTTCGATCCGCTTGCCAATTCAGACGACAATCTCCCGGACCAAACGGAGTACATAGAGCTCTATAACAGAGCTAAGTATGCTGTTTCTCTGGAAGGCTTTTTTATCCATGATGAACCGGATGAGAATAATGAAATCCGATCCGTTCATCCATTCAACTCTGAGTTTCGATGGATTCCTTCAGGTGAAACGGTTGTATTGTATGCCGAAGACCAATCCTCCGTATTCAGTGAAAGTCGGCTGGCCTCATATTTTGAACTGCAAAATGAAAATGACCAATTCTTCATCCGTACCGACCGCTCGAATTTGAGCCTGGCTTCTTCTGATGATGCCATTTACCTGGCAGACAGTACCGGGCTGGTCATCGACTCCGTGTTCTTCGATGAAAGCTGGCATAATCCTAATCTGTATGATGTTGACGGCGTGGCCCTTGAACGAATTGATCCTGATAGCCCAAGCAATGATGAGACCAACTGGAGCTCCAGCACACACGTAAGTGGCGGAACACCGGGCTCAGAAAACTCCATCTACCAACAAGCTGGTGCCAGTCCCGATGACCCGGGCATCACCTTCACTCCCAATCCTTTCTCTCCAGACGATGACGGATTCGAAGACAACCTGTTCATCAATTATAAACTGGAACAGCCAGATTACCTGTTACGCGTTCGTGTTTTTGATCGCTATGGGCGGGAAGTCCGCAAGCTGGCCGATGGCAAACAAGCCGGCTTCGAAGGCTCCCTGATTTGGGATGGCTTAAAAGACAACGGCTCCAAGAATCGGGTAGGGATTTACATAGTGCTCTTTGAAGCTTACAATAGTGCTGAAGGTAAAAATAAGACGTTTAAGAAAACGGTGGTATTGGCTAAGAGATTTTAATTGAAGATTGGTAATTATGAATGTTGAATTTTGAATGGCCCATCAGGAACTCATTCAAAATTTAACATTTAGAATTCATAATTAACCTTCATCCCGCCAAACCAATTTCGGGGTGCGGCAGGTTGATAGTATCGCTCACCAAAAGCATTCAGGTCATTCCCAAGGCTGTACTTTTCATCCAGCAGGTTGTCGATCCCCACAAAGAAATCGAAAGCCCAGTTTTCAATGAACTCTTTTTTGAAGCCCATTTTGGTCTGTACCAGGTGATAGGGATTCGAATAAACGGAATTGGCATCATTCAGGGGGATTTCATCGGTAAAGTTATAGGATACGTTTCCATAAAATCCGGCTTCGGTTCCGGCAGTTATTGATGACACAATGGTATGTGGAGCTACGCCGGTCAGCTTATTACCGGAATAATCATTTCCGTCTTTCACGTAGTTCACAAATTCAAAATCGTGATAGGTGTAAGATAAGCTCCAGTCCAGCTGTTGTACAAATCCGGCCGTGTTCCTAATCAGCCCCCAGTTTGTAGCCAGCTCCAATCCATACTGATCGGTGGCTCCGGCATTTCTGAAAATAACGGTCGAATTACGGTTCGACTGCTGCTGTACGATCGTTTCTTCCAGCTTGAAATAGAAGGCCGTTATATCGTAGGTAAAGCGTGCACTTACAATGCTTCCACGTGCACCAACCTCAAAATTGGTTCCCTGCTCTGCTTCCAAATCCAAAGCGATGCTGCCTTCATTGGTTCTGAACTCCTCAATGGTTGGTGGCGAAAAGCCATAACTGATACTCCCATGCAGTGAAAGAGCCGGACTAAACTTCTTCAGCAACCCGATTCTCGGGATGATTTCTGGCTCAAAGGTTTTACGTGCAACACCAGTTGTATCACCACTGAGATTGGTAACCAAGCGATTCAGGCTATATTCCAGCCGGTTGTAACTGAGTCCGGCCGTGAGATAAAAATCAGCGGGCAGATCCATTTCCGTATTGAAGAACAGCAACGAAGATTGAATCTTTATTTCATCGTCAAAGTTTAACGCGCCCACTTTGCTGGTGTCATTTTCGAAGTTACGGGCTGCGTAGTTGGCCGCCTGAAATTCACCCCCAACCGTGAACCGGGTTCGTACTTCTCCGATATCCGTATCAAAGTAAAAACGGGTTCGCCCACCACCTGATTTTCGACTGTCTTTTTTGTAATCCAGATTAAAGGGGTTTTCAAAGGCACTAAAGGTTCCGTAAACATTCGTCAGATTGGAGATGTTGTCCGTAATTTGCACGTCATGGCTGAATCCCGCTAAGAAAGATTGCTGATCTATACTCGCATTCGATTCCACACTTCCCAGCACAAATGGATTTCCCGGCCGCGCCTGACTTGGATCATTTTGATATTGCTCCAGCGTCAATCCGCCCGGAATTCCATAGTTGAGATCCGAATACAAGAAACTGGTCTTGATTATCTGCTTGTCATTCAGCTGAAACCGCCCGGATAATTCTGCTGTCTGTCGGTTGAAAAACGTCTGATCCCTGTATCCATCCGCATGTTGATTGGAATAGTTGAACCGGAGACTTCCTGTTTCAAATTGATTTTGGGCATAAGCTGAATATCGCTGTAGTCCGTATGAACCTAGCATCAAGCCTGCTCCCACCTCATTTTGGTTCGACTGCCGGCTTTCCAGTAAAAGCGCTCCTCCATTTCCGGCTCCGTATATACTGCCGGCCGGACCCCGAATTACCTCCACTTCCTGCATATTAATTACATCCAGCAGGTTCAGAAAGGTACTCCCCGATGGCTCAGTAAAAGGAATGCCATTCCAGTACACCTTCACATTTCGTACCCCGAAAGGAGCACGCAGCGAACTTCCGCGAATGGCTACCCGGTAACTCCCGGGGGCACGCTGTTCTATTCGAACACCGGGTACCGAATTCAATCCATACAGCAAAGAGCCTTCATCAAATCCACCGATTTGTTCAGGCTTCACATTGGTGATTGCACCAGGCGTTTCCATCACGCTTCGGTTTCCTTCATAACCAACTACTACAACATCTCCCAGGTCGGCTTTAAGAGTGTCTATATCCTGACGTGCATAGAGGTGACCAGAAAAAGTTAGAACAAATGTCAGTAAAATTACCGCGGATGAT
This sequence comes from Gracilimonas sp. BCB1, assembly GCF_040117685.2. Taxonomy (NCBI): domain Bacteria; kingdom Pseudomonadati; phylum Balneolota; class Balneolia; order Balneolales; family Balneolaceae; genus Gracilimonas; species Gracilimonas sp. BCB1. Next base: position 89,527 of record NZ_JBEDYP020000009.1, read on the forward strand.
TTTATGTGCATGGGAACAAATTACAAAGCCTTGTATTAAGATTTAAGAATTGAATACCTTCTGGCAACAAATAATTCACTACCGACCAGGCATTTGCAAGATTTAAAGAACGCACCCATAGGAATTTTCGACTCAGGTATTGGCGGACTTACCGTAGCCAAAGCCGTCATTGATACTTTACCCAATGAAGATATCATTTATTTTGGCGATACGGCGAGGGTTCCGTATGGTATCAAATCAGAGGAAATGGTGCGTTCTTACGCTCTTGAAATCACCCGTTTTTTGTTGAAGCGGGGGGTAAAGATGATTCTGATTGCCTGTAATACCGTCTCAGCCTCAGCCAAGGAAGAAATTATTCAGGCCGCCGGCGACATTCCGGTTCTGGATGTAATTACTGCCGGAACTAAAAACGCTGTTACCCAGAAAAACCACCGGCATGTCGGTGTGATTGGCACTTTAGCCACAGTAAACTCAAAAGCCTATGCAAAATCCATTCATGCTTATGACCCTGCCATAACTGTGACCCAGCAGGCTTGCCCCATTTTGGTTCCATTGGCCGAAGAAGGGTGGATTGATAATGACGTAGCCATCCAGACTTTACATCATTACCTGGATCATTTTGAGGGAAGCGGCATCCAATCTCTTATTTTGGGATGCACGCATTACCCGCTTTTTAAAGATGTAATCCCCAAAGTACTCAAAGATCAACAAGTCGAAATTATTGACTCAGCTGAATCCATTGCAGAATCCGCTAAAGCTAAACTCGATGAATTAGGGTTGCTGAATGAATCCGGTGGAGATTTTCGGTGCTACGTGAGCGATCGCCCCCAGCGTTTCCATGAACTGGCCGAACGGTTTTTAGGCCGCAGCCTGAACGGTGTTGAAGTTGTAAGTTTGGGGTAAAAGCACTCAGCTTACAGGATTCAGCTGTCAGCTTTTGGAATTGAAAACTGACAGCTGATTATTGATAGCTAACTATTCTCCTTTCTTCACGGCCACTTTGTACAGCCAGACCATAAAGCAGATAGCCGCTCCGACACCGAGTATATCCGTTAGCCAGCCCAGGCCTTCCGGCATAATGCGTAGTGCGTCTGTGCTTTCGAATAAAGCAAATGGGATAGCCAGAATGATTCCAATTAGAGCCTCACCTGTTATCAACCCGGATGAAAACAACAAGCCTTTACGCTCGGCTGTAGTTTCTGCCTCTTCGGGACTTTCCCCATTTTCAACAGCACGATTTTTGACAAAGCGGGCAGCTGTCCAAGCAATCATTCCTCCTAAGAAAATAGGAACCGATAACTCTACAGGCAGATAAATCCCAACTGCTACCGCCAAAACCGGGGTTCTGAATTCCGATCCTTTTCGTTTCAGAATTTGATCCATAATGATAATGGCAACAGCAATCAGCCCTCCAATAATGATCATTCCCCATTCCAGGTTTCGTGCAAATACACCTTCGGCTACCGACTGCATAAGCGTTGCCTGTGGTGCCGTCAGCATTTCTTCGGGATTCATTCCTTCACGCGGAAAAACGCCGCCCAAACCATAGGCATTAAATAAAAGACTGAGAATGGGTGCAATCACCAAAGCGGCTGCCACCACACCTACTACCTGCATGATCTGCTGTTTGTAAGGTGTGGCTCCCACCAGCTGTCCGGCTTTTAAATCCTGCAGATTATCTCCCGCAAGGGCCGCAGCACATGCGATCATAGCACCTACAATAATTGCCGCAGCGGCTGCAGTCGTTGCTTTTTCCATATCAGCTGTGAAGTCAACCTGACTTCCCAGAATAGCCAGCAAACAAAGCGAAGTTGCAAGCACCGTAGCAATAGTCACCCCTGAAATCGGGTTATTGGACGAACCAACCAAACCGGCCATATAACCGGCGACTGATGAAAACAAAAATCCAGCAAACAGTGAAAACACTACTCCGAATGTAATAGCCGTCCAATAAGCTCCGCCGCTCACCGCCAGGTGCTCGATATCAATCACGTACATAAACACGATAAATATCGGGATGGATAATCCTAAAATTCCCCACACCACAATATTGATTGGGGTATCCAGCTCTGTACGGGGGATATTTCCACTGCCATTGTTCTTCAACTCCTTCACGGCTGCCATGGATGATTTAATTCCATCCACCAGTGGCTTGGCCAGAGAAATAAGAGCCCAGACGCCACCAACAACCATAGCACCCACACCCAGGTATCGAATTTTTTGACTCCAGATGGCAAGGGCGGCATCATAACCTTCAGCAGCTCCTACAATAGCTGAAATTTCTTCCGGACTCGTAACCGCCATATAAATCGGGATTCCAAACAACCAGGAAATCAACCCCCCCGCAAAAATCAGTACGGCAATATTCAGTCCAACGATATATCCTACGGCTAAAAGCGCCACCGATAAATCGGCTCCCATTCCAAAAATAGACTTTCCGGCTTTAACCGACCCGCCAACAGAACCTGCAAAAACCTTTAACCCGGTCTGACTAAGCTTAAACAATGCAGCTGCAATACCCGCTTGTATAATCGTTTTGATACCGGCTCCGCCTTCGGTTCCTGCTTTCAGAACCTCCCCCGTTGCCACCCCTTCCGGAAACTGGAGCTCGCTTTCTACAATTAAAGCCCTGCGCAACGGGATGGTAAACAGCACTCCCAAAATCCCACCAAACATTGCGATGGCCGCCGTTTCCATGAACGGGAAATCCAGCCAGTATTTAAGTAAAATCAGTGCCGGTAGTGTAAAAATAACCCCTGCCGCCAACGACTCACCCGCTGATGCAGCCGTTTGCACAATGTTGTTTTCAAGGATGTTTGACTCTTTGAACAGCTTCAACACCGCCATCGAAATAACGGCAGCGGGAATGGAAGCAGACACCGTCATCCCTACTTTCAGGCCCAAATAAGCATTGGCGCCGGCCAGAATTGCCGATAAAATAAATCCAAGTACAACGGCTTTGACGGTAATTTGGGGAAGGTCGTCTTCCGCAGAAACAAACGGGGTAAATCCTTTCTTACTCATAGGTTCGATTTAGGCTAAAAATTAGGTTTGCCGTAAATAACGAATTTTCGTCTTTGATGCATAATATTTGGTGAGTGTTAGATTTCTTGGATAAAAATAGTATTGTCCCTTTTCCTGTATCCCGGTTGTTATATAGGTAACCCGATCATTTTAAATAAACTGCTATGAATAAACTCATTACACTTCTCGCACTACTTGTCGGAAGCCTTTCAGTATCTCATTCTTATGAAATATTACCAACCGAGGGTGCTTCCGAAAACAAATTTGACATCGAAGATTTCGGCTGGCTGGTGGGCTCCTGGACCGGAGATGGTTTTGGCGGAATCTCCCACGAAACCTGGGCAGAACCGGTGAACGGAACCATGATGGGCATGTACCGGCATATCAATGCCGAGGGTGAATTGAATTTCTATGAATTTCTGCTGCTGGATGAAACCGGTCTCCGGCTCAAACACTTCAATCCTGATTTAACAGGCTGGGAAGAAAAGGATGATATGCTCACCTTTGAAATGATCAGCTACAGTAAAGACAAAATTGAGCTTAAAGGTCTTACCTTTGAGAAGAAGTCAGATACTGAAATGACCATTTCCCTGAAAATGAAGCGCGGGGGTGAATTACATACCGAGGTTTTTAATATGAAAAGAGATTAAGGTTGCTTCTTGAACGAATCCCGAATTTCGATTAGCTATATCTTTTTTGAAAAGTTTGTTGATATGAGGTTTCGTTAGCCTCTTACCCAAATCTGCGTTATTTTCAGGGAAACGTTTACTTTGAAATAAAATCCTTAGTTCCTTTATGAAAACCATTGCCCAGCTTACGTACATTCCTTTATCCGAAGAAGATCCCCGAGAAAAAGTGCAGGACCTGCTGGAGCACCTGGCTCAATATGATGTTGAAATTGAGGTTGGCTACTTGTCTACTACCATTATCGGAGCCCCTAAAACGGTTTTTGAAGTAATCGAAGATCTTTACGACACCATGTCTCTGGAGAGCGAGAAGTTTCGTTTTCATGTAGAGTTGTTAAGTCCGGAGAAGGGGTAATAGGTTTTAGGGGCAAGGTGTTAGGTTTTAGTTGTTCTTGAATGAAAACACTAAAACCTAACACCTAAAACCTTCCCCCTAATACCTACAACAGTTTTGAAGCCAGGTTAGCCAGTTCGGAACGCTCTCCTTTCTCCAGGTTGATGTGAGCATACATTTCATTGTTATTCATACGATCCACCAGATAGCTGAGTCCATTACTCTGGGCATCCAGGTAAGGCGTGTCTATTTGGAAGATATCCCCGGTAAACACTACTTTGGTATTTTCGCCCGCCCGGGTGATGATGGTTTTAACTTCATGAGGAGTTAAATTCTGTGCCTCGTCGATAATAAAAATTACGTTTGATAAACTTCGTCCGCGGATATAAGCCAACGGCACAATGCGCAGCTTCTCGGTCTGCAACATTTCATCAATCTTCTTAAATGGCTTACTCGTTTCTTTGTACTGATTTTTGATGAAGCTCAGGTTATCCCACAGCGGCTGCATGTAGGGGTCAATTTTAGCGTTGGCATCGCCGGGAAGAAAACCAATATCCTTATTACTTAGGGGTACAATCGGTCGGGCAAGATAAATTTGTTTGAAATTACTCCGCTGCTCCAGTGCACTTGCCAAAGCCAACAGTGTTTTTCCCGTTCCGGCAGCTCCGGTAATGGTACAACACATGATATTTGGATTCTGAAGGGCGTGGAGCGCAAAAGTCTGTTCCGCGTTTTTGGGTTGAATGCCATACGCATTGTTTTTCTCGACCACTTCTACCTTTTTGCTCTTCGCATTATACCAACCAAGTCCCGAGGAGCCGTGGCTTTTCATAATGTAATAATGGTTACAAATCGGATCGGCTTCCATCAGTTCTTCGGGCTTTATCTTTCCTTTTTCATAAAACTTACTGACCACCGAAGGGTCTTCAATTTCGAGAGACGTTTTACCTTTATATAAATGCTCAATATCCTGAATCCGGATGGTTTCATAATCTTCAGACTCCAGGTTCAGCGCCCGGGCTTTCAGGCGCAGGTTGATATCCTTGGAAACCAATATCACCCGCTGATTTGGGTTCTCTTCTTTCAGGTGAAGTGCTGCATTAATAATCCGGTGATCATTCTTGTCGGAGCCGTACACCTTAGTGGCATCCATCGAATTGTTTCCGTTGGTAATCACCCGGAGGCTTCCATGTGAACGCCCGTTCAACGGAATCCAGTTCTGCAACATATTGGCATCCGAGATTCCATCCAGGTACCTAATAAATTCCCTTGCATGCAGGTTAATGACGTTATTCCCCTTCTTGAAAGTATCCAGTTCTTCAAGAACCGTGATGGGGATGGCTACATCGTTTTTTTCAAAGTTTCGGACAGCTTCATAATCGTAAAGCAGAACAGAGGTGTCGAGGACGAAGATCTTCTTTGGTTTCTTCTTAGGCATAGATGAGAGTGTTTGATTAGTCTTGCCATATGTACCAGCCGGGTAGATGATTGTATGAGCGGCTTTTGTAATAAAGCTAAAGCCCAAACCATTTGCAATATGCAGCCCTTATTTAATGGAAATTTAATGGATGGGGTTGGTGATATGGTGAAGAGGTGATAAGGTGATGCGGTGACTTTTTTAAATGACTTGGCTTCATCACTCTATCACCCTATCACCCTATCACCCTATCACTTCATCACTTAACCCCCATAAAGCTATACTAACCGCAATAGCTGCATTCAGGCTTTCCACTTTATCCTGACCCGGTGCCGAATCTATCCTGACTTTCTGCCTATCGGAATTCAACAAGTTTTCACTGATTCCATTTCCCTCATTCCCAACAACAATGATTGTTTTTTTTGCGGGTTGAACCGATCTCAGGCTTACACTTTCTGCCCCACCGTCAAGCAGTACAAATTGCCACCCGGTTGCTTCAAGTTCAGTGAAAATTTCTTCCAATTCGCCTGATAATACCGGAATACTACCTGTGGCTCCGGCCGTGCTTCGCACTACTTTGGGGTGATACACATCCACACTTCCCCTTCCGGCAATTAACGCTTTTGCTCCGAACCAGGCCGCTGTTCGCAGAATCGTTCCCATATTTCCCGGATCCTGAATGGCATCGGTAGCAACGATCACTCCCTCCCCATTCTTCAATTCATCTATACCGACTTCACCTGGCATCCTACAAACAGCCAAAATCCCCTGCGGATTATCCGTATCAGCAACCTCAGCCAGCACATCCTCTTCTATTGCAACACTAATAGATGACAGCTGATTACTGACAGCTATCCCATTAGATACAAAAACAGTTTCAACTTCCACCAGTCCATTCTCAACAACCTGTTCAACAGCCCGCTCTCCCTCAACTACAAACCGCTGCTCTTTCTCGCGGTACTTCTTACGGGCTAATTTTCGAAGTAACTTTATTTCATTATTTGATGCTTTTCTCATGCTTCAAGAATACAGAACTCAGGATTCAGAATACAGTCTTTCTATCCCAACCTTTCCAGGGTTACAACAGTTTTCTCGAATCGGGCAGTTTAGTTTAACCCTGGAAAGGTTAACTGATGAAGACTTTCTCCACCTGAATTCTGAGTTCTGTTTTCTGACTACTCACTTCCCTATCTTCACCCAAAAATAAGAGCAAAATTATCGTTATGGAATTTTTGAAGACATTAGGCATTGAAGGTATTAATCCCGGAACCAGTACCGGACGCAAACATCACGAGAGCAAAGAAACCATCAGCAGCTTCACCCCAACGAATGGGGATAAGATAGCTACTGTGGGAGTAACTACCCGCGAGCAATACGATCAGGTGGTTGAAGAGGCCCAAAAAGCATATAAAGTATGGAGCCAAATGCCGGCCCCTCAGCGTGGTGAAATTGTGCGCCAGATTGGCCAGAAATTACGCCAGTACAAAGAACCCCTGGGTAAACTGGTTACTTACGAAATGGGTAAAATCTACCAGGAAGGGCTCGGTGAAGTTCAGGAAATGATCGATATCTGTGATTTTGCCGTGGGGCAGTCGCGTATGCTTTATGGTAAAACCATGCACAGCGAGCGCCCTCAGCACCGTATGTACGAGCAATGGCATCCTCTGGGGATTGTGGGAATTATCTCTGCGTTCAACTTTCCGGTGGCCGTATGGAGCTGGAACGCCATGATAGCTGCCGTTTGTGGAAACGTAATGATTTGGAAAGGCTCCGAAAAAACGCCCCTTTGCGGAGTGGCCGTTCAAAAGATTGTAGCTAAAGTGCTCAAAGAGAATGACCTGCCCGAAGGAATTTTCAACCTGGTTACCGGAGATCGTGAAGTAGGGGAATGGATGACCGAAGACGATCGCATCCCTCTTATTTCTGCAACCGGCTCCATCCGGATGGGTAAAGAAGTTGCCAAAACCGTAGGCGGACGATTAGGAAAAACCATCCTTGAGCTGGGCGGAAACAACGCTATTATCATTTCCGAAGATGCTGATGTCGAAATGGCCATCCGGGCAACCGTATTTGGAGCCGTAGGAACTTGCGGTCAGCGTTGCACCAGCACGCGCCGGCTTATCGTTCAGGAATCGGTTTATGATCAGGTCAAAGACCGCTTACTCAGTATCTATGAGAACATAACTATTGGTGACCCTCTTGACGAGAGCACGCTGGTTGGGCCTATGATTGATCAGGGAGCTGTAGATCAAATGCAGAAAGCTCTGAAGGAAGTTGAAAAAGCTGGTGGTAAAATTATAACCGGTGGAGAGCCTTTGGATGAAGATGGTTTTTATGTGAAACCGGCGATCGCCGAAGTTGAAAACCATTACGACATCGTTCAGGAAGAGACTTTTGCGCCTATCCTCTACCTCATTAAATACAAAACGCTGGATGAAGCCATTGAGCTGCATAACGGTGTGAAGCAGGGACTCAGCTCGGCCATGTTTACCCTGAACATGCGTGAAGCTGAAAACTTCCTGAGTGCCCGCGGCTCCGATTGCGGAATTGCCAACATCAATATTGGAACCAGTGGGGCTGAAATTGGCGGTGCTTTTGGCGGTGAGAAAGAAACCGGGGGCGGACGCGAATCCGGTTCCGATGCCTGGAAAGCCTACATGCGTCGCCAAACTAACACCATGAACTGGGGTGATTCGCTGCCGCTTGCACAGGGCATCGATTTTGATGTTTAAAATTTCCTATTGAAACACGTAGGGACACAAGATTTTGTGTCTCTACGTGGTATTCAATATAAAATCATGGATACAATAGAAAAACTAATCGCCCATTTTGATCTTCAGGAACACCCTGAAGGCGGTTATTTCAAGGAGACGTACCGAAGTGAGGGTGTTATTCCCGAAGCTGTTTTCCCGAATACTTTTGAGGGAAGCCGTAATTACAGTACGGGTATTTATTTTCTGCTGACCTCAGACACTTTCTCCGCTTTTCACAGAATCCGGCAGGATGAAATGTGGCATTTTTATCAGGGTTCGCCGCTTACCATTCACATGATCAGTCCGGATGGCAACTACTCTAAGCAAGTGGTTGGGTTGGACTTCGAAAACGGAGAGCTTCCTCAATTCACCGTACCCAAGGAGTATTGGTTTGCAGCGGAAGTCAACCAACCAGACAGCTATTCATTTGCAGGCTGCACGGTTTCTCCCGGCTTTGATTTCCGGGATTTTGAACTGGCCAAAGAAAGAAGTTTAAGCAGTAAGTTCCCCAAACATAAAGACCTGATTTCCCGACTTACCCGAGGGTAGATCCCTTATTAATTACTTGATAAGGGTAAGCTTACGAATCATTGTTTGGTTACCGGCATCCAGTTTATACAAGTAAACCCCGCTCGAAAATTTACCGGACGATGCATCCCAACTCAATGAATGGGTTCCCTGTGGTTTCACTCCATTCTCAAGCACGGCTACTTCTCTCCCCATAATGTCATATACCGTGAGCTTTACCCTGCCCGGTTTATCTAAGCGGTAAGAAATGGTGGTCGTCGGGTTAAAGGGATTTGGATAATTTTGATACAGCTCAAAGCCTTTTACTGCCTCTTCAGGCTCCTCTTTCTCTGTTGCTACCAGTACATCGCTGTTCTCTGCTCCCGGAGTACCGTGACCTTCCGAAGCGGCCCAATTTTCCGCTTTTGAATTATCCAATCTTGGATGGGTTAATGAAAGAGTGGCACCTTGTCCATCCGCTTCTGCCGGCCAGGGCGAGTCATCACTGTAGGTAACCTGATCCACGATTTCTCCATCATCATCAAAAAGACGAAGAAGTTCTCCGCTTCCGGCAAAACCAAAGTCGATATCTCCCACAAAATTATTTACTTCAGGAAACAGGGAACTAAAACTTACACTATCCCGGGTGAGCACCAAAAACCCTTCGCTTTCCAATACGGTACCTTCGGAAAAAGTAAATACGTGCTCATCATCTGAATCAGAGAAATACCAGCCTCCTAAATCAATGTGAGTGTCGGTATTATTGTAAAACTCAACCCAGTCTTCGGTATCAAAATCTTCGGCTGAGTTATAGTTTATCTCATTAATTACAACCGGAGTATCATCGGAAAGGTCATTCCTTTTAAACATGGCCGTTAAAGACGTCTCCCCATCAATGGTTATATCAGCAATTGAACGAGTACCGGAAACAGCACCACTCCAGCCTACAAATGTATAACCCGCTGCCGGGACCGCTTCGATATTGGTGGGGATGGATTTATAGATCAGCACCCAGTCTGTAGTATCCGATCGTACCGTTTCTACATTAACTGAGCCTCCTTCAGCCGGGCTGGAAGACACTTCGAGTTTGCTTACGCTAGGGAGCTCAAAGAAATCCTGAAGATGTGTCCGGGCTTTTGTTTGCCGATTTCGAACAAAGAACTTCATTTTCTCGATGTGCTTATCCCAGTTCATCCCTGAACCCAACCGAAATGATTTCTCCCACCTTTCCATATGACGCGGCACTTCCGGTTCTATCAGAGATGCTGTACTGTCAATAACACCCAAAAGCCGTTGAGGCGAGAAAGACGCATGAATATGAATGCTATATCGCTGAATAAACTTATTCCTGAAAGTTTCATTAGTTAGCAAATTCCTGAATAAAAACGTCGACCATGCAGGGTTTGCATAATAAATGGTGTTGGTTGTTGCCACCAGGTCCAGGCTGTTGGTATCATCCTGCCCATAGCTATGGCTGTTCATGGTCATGTCCATGTCGTACATGATCCATCGCCACTTTCCATCCGCACTTTGAGGCCTCCAGTAACGGATATTGTTGGCCGGCCAATCTCCATTTGCCATATAAACCTGAGTGATCACATAGTCGATATACTGATCCACATCCATTTGGCGGCTAACCCACTCGTAATTTTCCTGTACCGACAGGTCGTTATTCTCTATAAAATCAATCATAGCCTGGTAATGCGTATCGGCCCCCTCTTTTACATCCATATTTCCGGTGAGAATATCGAGTTGTTCTTCATCATAGCCATAATTCGATTCGATAAAATCTTCATTTTGCTTTTCGCGGAGGATGTGTATTCCCCAATATTCTCCATTCAGAAAAACGGCAACAGGCTTAAAAGCCTGATACCCTAAATCCATCCTATCCTTTACCATTGCCTGAATGGATGCGTTTCGGATCATGGCCCGGTACCAATCCTGTCCACCACTTCTCAATGCAAGCCGGTCGAACTCGGTGAAGGGCTTGTCTTCAAAAAGCGGATAGTTCAGCTTCTTGAGGCCATAACCTCCCCGAAAGTAGATATCCAGCGACTTTTGATCATACAGGCGGGTGCAACCACCCCCGATTTTTACTCCCGCATTAACGCTAAAACCAGGTGTCCTGTCTTTTTCAAAAAAGGTTAAATGAACAGGCCGTTCCCAATCCTGATTCCAATTTCGGGGAGTGCTTCGGCAGTATCCCGGAATGCCATTGGTACCTTCCACGTAGATACCTGCACTGTCGGAGAAAAAACCGGGCGGATTTGTGGTAACTGACAAAACCGGTAATTCAGTGGGTTCATCAATAAAGTAAGATCTGAAAATATATGAGGTATCAGTCCGGTTGCCTGATAATATCATAGCCCGAAGTACAGACGTCTGATTAATTATTACCGAATCCTGAAAAAGCATGGCCGAGGTGTCTGGTATTTCTCCGTTCAGAGTATAGAATACAGAAGACGAATCATCAACACCCATAACTTCAACAACAACCGAATCGGAATAAAAACCACTTTCTGTTATGTCTATTGTATTAGGCTCCTGAGCCTGAACCATGACATAAGGGCAAAGTGAAATCAAAATTATGGATACTTTCAGCAAGTGGTTTTGAAACATTTTCTACAAATTGAATGGAATTGATTACCCGTAATTAAAGGCCTTTTGAAGAATAAGAGGTGAAATAAAATGTAATTTATTTTTGACCCGTTTTATCCGAAAACCTTCATCCATCCCAAAGTAACAAATAACAGGATGAGGCGATAAGTTTGAATGAGCGGGACAAATGCGGCGTTTAAGAGAATCACTTTTATTCCCTTTGTCAAAACACTTCCGGTAAAAAAGTTTCTGTATAGGAAATAGCCATATACATTCAGAATCAATAAAACGGTAACAGACAAACTCATCTCAGTAATTAATTCCATCATCCCATCAATCTCAAAATACGTTGCAATCAGCTTATAGGAACCGGGAAGTACGGAACATAGAAATAATACCAAAAAGGCATTCAGAACTAAGCTGTAATTGATGTGATATAGTAAAGGCTTTTCATTTCTTTTGCTAAGATTACATAGCCATGTGACCATAGAAAAAACAAGTGGCAGAATGATAAGCAGCGCTTTTGAAAGGATTTGCGTCAGCTCATTGTATTCCGGGGCAAATTCGGAATAACTCATTCCGGCAGAAGCGATAAATGAAGTAATAAAACCCTCCGTAAACTCGCTGTAAGGAAGGCGGTTTAGTTGCGTATGCAATGTAGTTTTAAAAGTATCCACTGCCGGAAATATGAAATAAAACGCATTTGCCAGAATGAAAAGCTTGATGGGAGACACATACTTTTTCCGAGCTCCCTGCACATATTCTGTAATGTAAACCTTTGGCCTGGTCAGAAAAGCCTTGAATGTATTCAGAAAACTGTTCTCGAAATTCAGCCAGCCATTCACAAACTCATTGAAAAGAACCGATACCCTGTAATCTTTCTCCGATAACTTCCGCTGCCCGCATTCCGGGCAATACGGGGTGTTAAAAGGCTTATGGCCACAATTCGGGCATTCTTTTATATCAACCAATTCCGACATGGTTGACTATATAGCTTTTTCAATCCTTTGGAGCAACTCCTTTACAAAAGCTTTTTGCTCCGGTTTCATAAACACACTCCTTAGAATAGTCACCTGATCCGAGTCTACATTATATTCGGGGTGAAGTTGAGTAAAAGTGCCTGCAGGAATTTTATACAGGGAAAGGTAGAATGACTGCTCCCTCATACCGGCATCAAACACGGCTTTTGATTTTTCTGAAATCTCCGATGTTGTCTCTGCTTCTGCCGGGAAGTATCCCAGGATATCCAACTCCGGTTTCTTGTAAGCTTTCAGCTTTTCACTTGTGCTGATCAGTTCGTACATGTTTTGGGCTGCCTGCAAACACTTTTTCAAAACAGGGCCGAACCCTTCCTCTTCTTCTAAGGGAAATAGTTGCAAGGTAGCCCATAGAGCAACTGCTGCTGCCCCGGCCCTGGAACATTCCAGGCTGATTTCTCCAAGGTGAAGATCTTCCGAAGTGAAATAGGTATAGGGAGAATCATGCTTATAGAATTTACCTACAGTCGGGTCTTTGAAAAGCACACAGCCACAACCATAAGGCTGAAGCCCGTGTTTATGTGGATCCACTACAATGCTGTCGGCTTCCTCCATGAGTTTCCAGCACGTTCCGTCTATGATCCCGGAATCTTTGAGAGTCCTGAAGAACCCGCCATAGGCCGCATCGATATGGATGCGTATTCCATGTTTTTTTGCCCAGGGCAAAATCTGGTCAAGAGGTTCAACTTCTCCCAAACCGGTAGTACCGAGTGTGACAACTATGGTTCCCATTTCTTGCGGATCTGTAGCATCCAGATCAAAAGAACCATCATCCTTCAACGGCACCTTTATTCCCTCCACCCTCAATACTCCACACATCCGATGATGGGTGTAATGGGAATTTTCCGAGAAGGCAATTTTTTTATCAGGATGAGATTCCCGTGCTACCCAAAGAGCTTCCAGGTTAGCAATGGTTCCGCTTGCTGTAAGGTGTCCCAAAAACTCTTCTCCATATCCAAAAAAGTGCGCCAGATCAGCCAACACTTCTTTTTCCATTTCAGATGATGGAGGCCCGCCGTCTAATGCATGGTTATTGGGGTTGATGGACATCGCCATAGCATAGGCCGCCCAAGTAAGCGGATGAGGTGGCTTCAGCATCTGCCCCGCGTATACCGGATGATGAAATGGAAAATTACATTTCAACCGCTGCACCAAGCGGGCAAAGACTTCCTGCTCCTTTTTTTCAGAAACCGAAAGCGAGTCGTCCTGTTCCCACTCTCCAAAAGAAGCCTTCCACTCTGAAAGCTGCTCCAGAGCCCGGTCTAAAGTTTTTTGCGCGTTTTCATCCATTAGTAAAGGTTTACAGAAACACCGGCAGACAGAACCTGCTTAAGCTGTACTTCACTGGAAAAGTCATTGTCGTAGCGAAGTTCGAACTGAAACGAAGCGCTCACTATACTGTTGATTTGCCCCACCAGTTCATTCCCCCACATTACATCTGTTTCGCTGACGGGAATCAGGAAATTGGTAAAGGTTTCCAGGCTGCTGCTGTACAATATGTTTTCAGCTACTTGTTTTTCAAAGGTGATGCCGGTCGTTAAACCACCTTCTGACCGGAAATTATCGCCCGGATCAAGACCATACACTGCAGACAAGCTGTCATTATTTACAATGGTTTGCTTAAGTCCCAAACCCGCTTCGAATGTAAAAGCGTTGTTGGGTTCGTATGCCAAACCAACTCCTTCATTAATATAAGCAGGGGCCATAAAGTCTGAGATCAAGACATCAGGAACTCCTTCTTCACTGCTGTATTCGTAACCTTTATCAAACTGGGTTTGAAAGCCAACGACACCATAGGCAGCCAGTGAGCCGTCTTCCTCGAAGGTATAAGTAAACCGGTTTCTGATAGAAATAAGGTCATCCGTTTTACGGACCCCTTCGTTCTTAATTCGGGATTGCCCGTACTTCACGTTGGTTCTGAATCCATAGGCAAATTGGTCCTGCCGGTAAAGTAAATTAAGAACGGATGAACCCGTACCGCTCACCGAGCTGGCGCCACCCTGAGACCAATTACTGTAGGCTGCTTGAGAACCATTAAAACTGGCCACCCATTTTTGTTCCCATCCGCTTAATGTATCGGGAATGGTAATGGTTTGGGCTGAAATTGTTAGTGAAATAAAACTTAAAAAAAGAAAGGCTGTTAAGGCTTTAATTCTGATGGTCATTTTACAATTTTGGTTAGTTAATTATTCTTAAAAAGTACGGCTTGATTCAGGGAGCTATTTTTCAGCATCACCTCAATATGTTCTCCGGGCTTGGTAGGCACGGTTATACCCATTAAGTCTGTTCGCAGCGGGTACTTTCGGTGACCCCGATCCAATAAAGCAGCTATTTCAATACTTTCAGGCTCATATACACTACAAACAGCTGACAGTGCACCAAACATAGTTTTACCGGAGAAAATCACATCATCAACAAGCAACACAAACTTATCGTTGCAATCCGGAAGGCTGCTTTTGGATGCCTTTCCCTGTACATCATATCGGTGCACCTCGATATCAGTTCCCATTAATTCTTCGAGACTCTCTCCAAGAAGCCGGGCCGTTGCTTCTCCTCGTTCATTCAGGCCAATCAATACCATTTCTCCTTCATTCTCTTTATTGACTCGCTCCCAAACCTGTATCGCCATTCGCTTAAGCGTGCGCTCCATCCGCGCCCTGTCCATTAATACAATCTGCTTTTTCATAACCTGATTTTAAAATTTAGACAAATGTACCGTTTTCTTTACTTAGTGTTAAAAAATAACATAAAAAACACGACACAATTTGTTATCTTAACAGTGTTAACCATAACCTAAAAGAGAGAACTATGAAACGAGTACTTGGAACATTATTAGTAAGTGCCACTGCCTTTGCCGGAGGTATGGTAACCGCTCTACTGCTATCCCCGAAAAGCGGAGAAGTAAATCGGCGCTGGGTAAGCAAGCAGGGGAAAAAGACCAAAGGCATTCTGGAAGAGAAAAGCCGTAAATGGAGAGAAGACAGTGAGAAAAGAATTGACCGCTTTTCCAAAGGCGTAAAAAGAACACTGAAAGATTCCGTCCCCAACTTATACGAAGCCACCGAAGATCTTTATTTTTCGGAGGGAGAGGAAGTAGAAGAAATTACCCGACATGGCTGAACCGGGCTTTGCATATTCAGAAGCCTTTTTACAATGGATTTGGGAAAACCTGCTTTTTGATCTCTCGGACTTGCAAACAATATCCGGGAAGGCTGTTACCGTCCTGAATCCCGGTAAGAAGAACGCCTCAGACGGCCCTGATTTTAAGCAGGCCATACTCGAAATTGACGGGCTTCGCTGGCATGGCAACATTGAGCTTCATACCAAAAGCTCCAACTGGAAATCGCATGGGCACCACTCTGACCCAAATTTCGACACGGTTATTCTGCATGTTGTAGCTGATTCAAATCCTGAACAAGTTCAAACACTGAACGGCAGCCGGCCTTTCACGCTCAATATTTTACCCTACCTCTCCGATAAATTACACCTATTCCTAAAGAATTTTGAAGAACACTCCCCTGAATTACCCTGCACCTCCGGCTTCCATTTCATTTCCGAAGAAGCTTTCTATCAACAAATAGAACTCGCGCACCGGGAGTATTTTGAAAAGAAGTCCGATGATTTTCTCAGCTTTTTCGATCCCAACCTGCTTCCATCAAAGGCCTGGAAACAGGCCCTTATTATTTCTATTTGGGATGGGCTTGGCATTCCACATAACCGGGTTGCCATGGCTGAAACTGCCTCAGAGCTGTTAACAAAATGGAGTGGGCAGAATATAACAGAAGGCTTGGCACTGAGCCTGGAAATGGCCGGGTTCACAAACTCCGATTCAACCCTGAACTGGAATTATAAAGCAGTCCGCCCCGCGAATCACCCTAAACAACGGATTGAACAGGCCGTTAGATTAAGTGCGGCTATTCTTCGGCAACCATTTAACCATTTTCTTTCTGCTGATGCGATTCACCTTTGGGAGCAATGGTTCACAAAAACCGCGCTCAGCCAAACCACCCGCTTCGAAATTTTATTTGGCACGGTTTATCTTCCCGGGCTCTTTGTGTTGGGAAATTTATTCGCTTCCGGCTCCCTGAAATCAGCTTCACTCTCAAGCTGGAAAAATTTAAGAACCCCGATACCGGCCTCTTTACTCAAAAAGTTTCAGCCTTTCCATCTTCAGGACAAACGATATCGCAGAAAGCTGGGCTCAATCCACCAATTGAATTCATATTGCAAAGCTTCCCGGTGTTCTGAATGTTTTGTACTAAAAAAAGCGATTCAGTCTTGATTGCTTTTAAAGTGATTTCTATCTTTGGAGTCTGTCAACGACATGAATTGCCCGGTCGTCTAATGGCAGGACAGCTGGTTTTGGTCCAGTCAGTGGGGGTTCGAATCCTCCCCGGGCAACATATTTAGCTAAAGGATGACTGTTAAGCCATCCTTTTTGTTTATTTGGTGTTGTTTACATGAGTAAACACCCAGTATTAACCTGAACTGAAAGCCCGCGCAAAGTGGACACACCTCTGGCGATTTTTTCCGGAACAAGTAACCCGGCTTTGGCAAGAGCAATTGCTGAAGAATATGGCACATCGCTTGGCGATGTAACCATTAAGAAATTTTCGGACGGAGAGCAGTACGTTAAGTACGAGCAAAGTATTCGGGGTGAAGATATTTTTGTCATACAATCTACGCCCCCTCCAGGTGATAACATTATCGAACTTTTGTTATTGCTGGATGCTGCTAAACGAGCTTCTGTGAAAAGGGTAACCGCTGTAATTCCCTATTTTGGATATGCCCGGCAGGATCGCAAAGATCAGCCCCGGGTTTCAATAGGTTCAAAATTAATGGCTAACCTGTTGGTTAAAGCCGGTGCCGATCGCATCTTGACAATGGATTTGCACGCAGCGCAGATACAAGGATTTTTTGATATCCCGCTTGACCATTTATATGCAAGCCGGGCTTTTATTGATCATTTTACTTCCAACCCTATCGATAACCTGGTAGTGGTAGCACCTGACGTAGGCAGCCTTAAAATGGCCCGAGCCTACTCCAAGAAATTAGGTGCTACGCTTGCTTTTATTGATAAGAGAAGGCCTAAGGCTAACCAGTCTGAAATCATGAATCTGATTGGGGAAGTAGAAGGAAAGAATGTGTTAATCGTCGACGATTTGATCGACACGGCCGGAACATTGACGAATGCTGCAGCAGCTTTGAAAGAACGAGGCGCGCTCAGTATTGTCGCAATTTGTACACACCCGATTTTGTCGGGTCCGGCATTTCAGCGAATCGAAGATTCGCCTATTGATGAGTTGTTGGTAACGGATACCGTTCAGCTTCGCCAGCCTTCGGATAAGATTAAAGTGCTGAGCATTGCGAATATTTTTGCTGAAGCTATACAACGCATTCACACTAACGACACTATCAGTGCACTGTTTGATAATTAATGATTAAGGTAAACGCATTATGGCATACCCAGAATTAGTAAAACTTGAAGGAAAGGTCAGAGAAACCAGCAAAAAGGCGAATAAAGCGCTCAGGGAAGAATTACGTGTCCCGGCTGTTCTCTATGGTCCCGATGTTGAGGAAAATGTTCATTTTTCTATTGATGAGCTTGAATTAGAGAAGATTTTAAGAAAGCCTCAAACCAAGCTTCAGGAACTCACTGTTGACGGAAAATCCTACAAAACCCTGTTAAAAAGAACGGAATTTGATCCGGTTACAGACCGTCCGATCCATGCCGACTTTTACGTATTGGCTGACGATCAGAAAGTAACACTTCGTGTTCCTATCAAGATTACAGGAAATGCGAAAGGGGTTGTTGAGAACGGTGGTCGCGTATTTAAACCAATGAATTTTGTGCGAATTCGCGTTCTTCCTGCTGACATTCCTGCAGAGTTTGAAATGGATATTTCTCCACTCGAAATCGGCCAGTCTTTCCATATTTCTGATTTGGACCTGGAAGGTATTATTCCTTTGGATGACCTCAGCAGAACTATCGTTACCATTCGTCCTCCGAAAGGTGCCGACTTCCTCGAAAATCTTGTGGCAGGTATTGCTGACGAGGCTGAAGAAGAAGTTGTTGCTGAAGGCGAAGTGGCCGAAGGTGAAGAACTTGCTGAAGGTGAAGAAGCTCCTGAAGGTGAGGAAGGAGAAGATTCTTCTGAAGAAAAAACAGAAGAATAACATTTATTTGATACCCGAGAACGGTAACGTGATCCCTGCTTGATATGTCCCTTATTGTTGGATTAGGAAATATCGGGCAAGAATATGAAGGAACACGTCACAACATCGGTTTTGAAATTGTTGACGCGATAGCTGAAACTCTTTCTACCACATTCAGGCCTGGAAACGGGCCTTTTGTGGTTGCAGAAGGAAGGCATCGCGGGCGGAAGGTGGTGTTAATTAAGCCAACTACTTATATGAATAAAAGTGGAGTCGCGGTACGAAAAGCACTTTCTGAGTATAAAACAGACAAGCAGGACTGCCTTATTGTTTATGACGACCTTAATCTTGACGTCGGTGACGTAAGGTTGAGACCACAAGGCAGCGCCGGCGGTCATAACGGGATTGCCAATATCATCGAGTTGCTGGGAACACGTGAGTTTCCCCGACTCCGTTTTGGCATTGGCAATGACTTCCCCAAAGGCCGGCAGGTAGATTTTGTACTATCGCCTTTCAGCAATTCAGACCAAAAATATTTAGAAGAGGGCATTCAAAAAGCCCATGATGCCTGCCTCTGTTTTGTGCGGGAAGGCATCGCAAAAACTATGAACAACTTTAATTAATGAATGTTGACTGAAGTAAATCTTCAGCACATTGAACTTAAACTAACGTAACGGGAAACAATGCATACTTTAGTCTATCTAATACCGGTGGCAGGGGTGCTCGCACTTTTGTACACTGCATTTAAATCTTCCTGGGTATCTAAACAAGATATCGGGACCGAAAAAATGGAACGCATCAGCAAGCATATTGCCAGCGGAGCCATGGCCTTCCTTAAAGCTGAATACAAAGTTCTTTCTATCTTTGTAGTTGTTGTAGCTGTAATTCTTGCTTTTAGTGCCGACCCAACCACTTCCAGCTGGATGGTTGCCATCTCTTTTGTAATCGGTGCTCTTTGTTCCGGCCTGGCTGGTTTCATTGGAATGAAAGTGGCCACTAAGGCTAACGTTCGAACAACGAATGCTGCCAGAACAGGACTTGCAAAAGGACTTGAAGTTGCTTTCGCCGGTGGTTCTGTAATGGGACTTGGCGTAGTTGGGCTTGGCGTTCTTGGACTCAGCGGATTGTTTATTCTTTTCGGAAACTTGTTTGGCCTGGAAGGTGCAAACGCTGTTAATAAAGTACTCGCTGTTGTAACCGGATTTTCATTCGGTGCTTCTTCGATCGCCCTTTTTGCACGTGTTGGCGGTGGTATTTACACTAAAGCTGCTGATGTTGGAGCCGACCTTGTAGGTAAAGTTGAAGCCGGTATTCCTGAAGATCACCCGTTAAACCCTGCTACTATCGCCGACAATGTTGGTGATAACGTAGGCGACGTTGCCGGTATGGGCGCTGACCTTTTTGAGTCTTATGTAGGATCTATTATTGGTTCTATGGTATTGGGTGCCGCTTTTATGACGATTCCCGAGTGGAGTGACAACTTCAACGGACTTTCAGCAGTACTGCTTCCTTTAGTTCTTGCAGGAACAGGAATCATTACCTCCATTTTAGGGACGTTCTTTGTTCGCGTTAAAGAAGGTGGAAACCCACAAACAGCCTTGAACATTGGTGAACTACTTTCCGGTGTAGTAATGGTTGTTGCATCCTATTTCATTATTACCTGGATGCTGCCATCAGGATGGACCTTCAACGGAATTGAATACACTCCAATGGGCGTTTTCCTTGCTACCTTGTTTGGATTGGCTTCCGGACTGCTGATTGGTTTTGTTACTGAACATTATACAGGAACCGGAACCAAGCCGGTTTGGTCTATTGTAAAGCAGTCTTTAACCGGATCTGCTACTAATATTATCGCCGGTGTAGGTGTTGGTATGATTTCTACAGCTATTCCAATCCTTATTATTGCCGGTGCCATTATCGGAGCTTACCACTTTGCCGGACTGTACGGTATTGCGATTGCCGCTGTTGGTATGCTTGCAAATACAGGAATTCAGTTAGCGGTAGATGCTTACGGCCCAATTTCTGATAATGCGGGCGGTATTGCTGAAATGTCTGAGCTGGAGCCGGAAGTACGTGAGCGTACCGATAAGCTTGATGCTGTTGGTAACACCACTGCTGCTATTGGTAAAGGATTTGCGATCGGTTCTGCAGCCTTAACTGCTCTTGCACTTTTCGCAGCTTTCATTACTGCCTATAATGCAACGCACGAAGTTCAGCTTACCGGAATTGATATTACCAATCCGTTTGTAATGGCTTCTCTTTTTGTGGGAGCTATGCTGCCATTCTTATTCTCTGCCCTTTCCATGAATGCGGTAGGACGTGCAGCTATGAGTATGATCGAAGAGGTTCGTCGCCAGTTTGCTGACATTCCTGAGTTGAAAGAAGCACTGGGAGCCATGAACCGAAACGAAGGCAAGAAACTGGCCGACTGGTCTGACGAAGACCGCGCCATGTTTGAAGCCGCAGACGGTAAAGCTGAATACGAGAAATGTGTTGAGATTTCTACCTCTGCTTCTATCCGTGAGATGGTTGCCCCCGGACTTCTTGCTGTAATTGTACCGGTTCTTTTTGGCTTCATTGGTGGAGCTGAAATGCTGGGTGGTCTTCTTGCAGGTGTTACTTCTGCAGGTGTTCTTATGGCTCTGTTCCAGTCTAATGCCGGTGGTGCCTGGGATAACGCCAAGAAGATGATTGAAGAAGGCGTTACCATCGACGGTGTTGAATATGGAAAAGGCTCTGAGCCTCATAAAGCCGGTGTTGTTGGTGATACGGTTGGTGATCCTTTCAAGGATACTTCCGGTCCTTCACTGAACATCCTGCTTAAGCTGATGTCAGTAGTTGCGCTTGTAATTGCAACCATGATTTAAGCTTAGAAAGCACGTATTTTAAAGCCCCGCTCATAAATTATGAGCGGGGCTTTTTTGTTATTTGAATCAATCAATTTGTTCTCTCAAGTCATCCTGATCCCGAAAATTTGGGGGAAGGATCTTCAACAGCATTTAGCGATTATGATGTACTATCAGACTCATGAAGATCCTTTGGCAAAGCCTCAGAATGACTCAATTATAAAAGAAAATTTCCCTAACCAATGAACACTTCGACTGACATCTTCAAACTCTTTTTCCATCACGATCAGCGGCTGGATAAACTCGCCGAACGTACACCCAACAAAAAATCAAACGAGATGGAATCCTCCCTCGAAGATTTCATGAAGCCTGACCCCACCTACTCAAAGCTCTACTTAACGGGAACCGATCTGGCACAGGAGCGATTTGGGCTGAACATGATTTCCGGGTATGAAAAAGTGATAGAGGCCCTTGAAAAAGCATTTTCTGACAAGATTGTTTTCACAGCAAAAGGAAGAACTGATTCTATTTCGAAAGCAGTTGCCGATCTTGAATTAGGGGAAGTATTTGTGCTTTCGGATAAGGAGTCCACAGAGATTGATATCCAAAGCCTGCACATTGATATTAATTCCAATGTGGGTCATTTGAAGGAAGAGTTGAAAGAAGCCCTCGAAGATGAGCATATTGTTGTGTACAAAGAGCAAGCTAAAGACGGATTTGACCTGCACATATTTTCCAAGAAAAACATGTACACGGATATGTTTTATCCGCTACAAGAACTAGTGCCTGATTGCTTCCGCTTCTTCAGCATCAATGGGAAGAAATTCAGATCAGAACGACACTTCTATTTCGAAACCTGGACTCTGGACCGACCTCCTCACGGATTTGAAGAGGTGTTTAAAGAGTCAGTTCTATAAATCTTAACTATTTATTAGTTAATCGTTATTCGTTATTCACCCGCTCAACGAATAACGAATATACTTTTAACGATCTACTCCCGGTACGTTAACCGGCTCATTGTTTTGCCACCAGAAGGTTGGGAGCTCCCTCTGATTTGGGAATACTTCATTCAATGTTTCTGCTTCATACATATATCCGTTTTTCATGATATGTGAAATATCGGCCGTATTTCTGATGTCATCCAGTGGATTGCTATTCAAAATTACAAGGTCAGCAAGTTTTCCTTCTTCAATTGACCCTAAATCCTGATCCAGTCCGATACCATCTGCTCCTTGTATGGTCGCTACTTTGAGGATATCATGCTCGGAAATTCCACCAGCAGCCATCGCCCATAATTCCCAGTGATAACCGAGTCCCTGAAGCTGTCCGTGACTTCCAACTCCGGCACGTCCACCCGCTTCCACCAGGTCTTTTACAAAAACAGAAAGCTCTTCAAATACATGCTCTTCTTCCATAAACCAACCGGCATTTCGGCGGCGGGTCCGCTCATCCAGGTTCTGGTGAGGCATAAACCTCTGAAGTTTCGGTTCATCATGCGGCCTTTCGATAGCATAGAAATAATTCTCTGCCCATGGTCCGCCATAAGCTACCAGCAAGGTAGGCGTATAAACCGTTCTGGAAAACGCAACCAGATCGATCACATCATTATATAGTGGAAATACGGGGAAAGAGTGCTCATGGCCCGGATAACCGTCAATCACCTGTGTCAGGTTTTCCTTGAAGTCGAGAGAACCTTCCGTGGTTGGCATTAGCTCCTGCTCTTTAGCGGCCTGAATAATCCACTGTCGCTGCTCACGGTTTCCTGCCCCATACATTTTGATGGTTTTGGTATCGTAATACTTGCTGTAGCGGGTTAACACATCTCGTGCATGGTCCAAATCACTGATGTCTTCACTGCTGAAAACACCCGGACCGGTTGAGTAAACACGGGGACCTAAAAGCTTCCCGGCATGCACTAAATCCTGATAGGTGAGCACATCAGTAGTTGCTGTTTGCGGGTCACGCGTGGTGATAACACCATAGGCCAGATTTGTCAGGTACGACCAAAACTCACCCCTATGCAGGTTCACAGGATGACGGAAATGAGCGTGTGTATCAACAAATCCGGGAATGACGGTTTTGCCATTCATTTCCATAATCTCAGCACCTTCGGGGATATCAACTTCACCCTGATTACCAACCCCAACAATCCGGTTATCCTGAATAACCAAATCGGCATTTTCAATAATTTCATCGCCATTCATGGTAATGAGTCGGACTCCGCGAAGTACTAAAACTCCTTCAGGGGTATCACGGTCAGCCATTACGGAAATCTCTATTTCCCTGGGCTGATAACCTTCGTCTTTCTTCTCTTCCCCTTCTTCATCAGATTCTTCTTCCGACTCGGCTTCTTCACTTTCATCTTCTGCCTTTTCCTCTTCCAATTCTTTGGCGGCTTTAACACTGTCTTCATAAGCCTGCTCATCATCGAAATCATAAATCACATGTGCATTACCTATCGACCAGTGTACACGATTGGCGTCCCAACTCCATGCCGGGAACTGCCCTCCGATATCGGTAAGTTGTTTACTTGGGAACTGGCTGGAAGAACCTCCCACCCTGATTTCCGGGGCTTCCCCTCCTACTTTGGGGACAGTCACCACAAACAGGTCGCTACGGACCTGAGCCAGCGCCTGATCTCCTTCGGGAGCCATCCTGATCCAGGAAGCCGTTCCGCCGCCGCTTCTGCTCACTTCCAAATGCTCTTTTTCATCTGTCCCATCCCAGCGAATGGAGGAAAGGCCTCCCCAGCTCGACAGGTAAATCCGGTCAGATCCTTTAACGAAGTGAGGATTTCCCCGACCGTTTGTATAGGTAATAAAATTGTTTTCACTGCCATCAGCATCAATCCAGATCAGATCACTGGTTCCCTGAAAAGCCGTTCTTCGGGTTGCGTTTCGGAAATCCTGAGGCTGCCCTTTGATCAACACAATCCGGCTTCCATCGTTATTCCAAACGGGATCCTGAAATACACCTTCTTCTTTATTCAACTGCTGAAGCCGGCGACCATTCGGACGCACCTTGTACACCTTTCCGGTTTCCGGAGTCCAGGTCACAAAAGCGATCCATTCTCCATCGGGTGCCCATACAGGCTGAGCCTGAGTTTCATCCAAATCCACCAACTTCTTTGGCTCTCCATCCGGAAGCACCATGGTATAAATTTCATTCAATGCAGTAAAAGCTATTTTACGGCCATCCGGGGAAGGGACAGCATCCCGAATTTGGGTGATTTCAAACTGAGGGGTATCTTCAATCGGGTAGTCAAAATCCAGCTCAGGGCCTAACTCTATGGTTGAGTTTACTGAAAACGGAATCTCAATGGCATCTCCTCCATCAATAGGCAGTTTCCAGATTTTCCCACCGTAGGAAGCAATCACATGTTTGTTATCCGGAGTGAATGACATCCCGGGCAGAACGTCACGGGAAGCACGCGATTCCTGGTCATCATGTTGTACCGGGTAAGCCAGCCAGCTTTCGTCTCCGGTTTCCAGATCTCTTTTCACCAATCCTGTGTACTCATCATGGCGGGTTCCATACACCAGCCACTTGCCATCGCTGGAGAGTGTTGGTCTGAACGAAGAACCGTAACGGTTGGACTGAACGGTAATATCACCGGTCTCCCGATCATAAGTTGCTATTTGGTATTGGGGCATACTGGCATTGTAGTTCCAGGTTCCAAATCTTCTGGAAAACCAAATGTAGCGTTCATCTGCACCGAAGGCTCCTTCCAGCATACGCATGTTGCCGGGCTCATCGGCCAAAGCCACTCCTGAGCCACCATCAATATGATACATCCAGATTTTATGGTTGCCGGGGTCGTCTTTGGAAGCAATCACGTACTTGCCATCGGGCATCCACTCGGGGGACTGATATTCATTGTCTTTGCCTTTGGTCAACTGTTCTTTTTCCTCGGTTTCTAAGTCATAAATCCACACTCCTTCTCCACCGGAAGCATCCGAAATAAACGCAATCTTTTTCCCATCCGGGCTAAACCGGGGTTGGCTGTCGAACTGCATGCCTTCGGTTAACTGAGTTGCTTCCCCACCTTCCACCGGGATGGTATATAGATCACCGAGGTAATCAAATACTATGGTTTTGCCATCCGGACTCACATCAAGGGCTATCCAGGAACCTTCATTCAGGTTAAAAGAAAACTCACGACCGGGTTCCAGAGGTAAGTCATTCTTCTTTTCTTCTTCGGTGCTGTCTGCTTCCGCTTCCCCATCCTGAGCGGCAGAAAACTGAGGCAGAGAAATTACCAGCAATCCTGCGAACAAAAATTTGATCCATTTATTTACAAACATGCGCTTTTCCATAGTATTCGGCTTAATTAATTTGAAGTGAAAGAAGCTAAAAAATTTAGCGAACCAGCCCAATCGTTTTACAAGTATATACAAGTCATACTTCTGTTTTCGCCACTAAAACACGCAAGCACAAAAAAGTTGATTAAATTCGATACGGCTATCATTAGCCACATCTTTTAACCTTAGTTTGGTTCTATGTGTATCCTGATTCCAGCCATTTCAAATGAAAAATTGGGTTTCAGAAATGTTATCTTCAGCAAAAATTTTAAAACATGACATTTACAGAAAAACTAAGAGCCTCGGTACAGGAAGCAGGCTCTACTTTATGTGTGGGACTTGATCCCAACCTCGATCTTCTTCCTCAACCTGTTAAGCAGCAGTTTGAATCGCCCGAAGAGCAGGTTAGCTATTTCTGTAAGTTGGTTATCGACTATACTGCGGATTATGCAGCTGCTTTTAAACCCAACCTGGCTTTTTTCGAAGCACTGGGTAAAAACGGGCTGTCCGTTTTTGAGGAAGTGATCAGACACATTCCCGATAATAAGATTATCATTGCTGACGCTAAACGAGGTGATATCAGCTCCACGGCCGATCATTACAAAAAAGCGTACTTCGATGAGTTTAATGTGGATGCCATCACCATAAACCCATTGATGGGTTTCGAAACACTGGAAGCCTTTTCCAAAGATGAAACCAAGGGTATGTATGTACTGGCTCTGACCTCAAACTCCGGAGCTTCGGATTTCCTCAAGCAGCCTTATAAGAACTTTGAATCCATGTCGGAGTACATAGCGGATCAGCTTTCCAAAAAATCCCGCTTTTCTGATACTCATTTAGGAATGGTGATTGGAGCTACGCAAGCAGAGGAAGCTTCGTCTGTTTTAAAATATCACCCCGAAGGCGCCTTACTTATTCCTGGTATCGGTGCACAGGGAGGTTCGGTGTCTGAGCTGGATAAAGCGCTTAGTAGTCATGCAGGAATTCCCCTGATCAACTCAAGCCGGGGCATTATTTATGCCGGAAAGGATGAGGGCGATTGGCCTGATTATATTGCCGAACAAGCAAAATCCATGAAACAGAAATTGAATTCAATTACCAAAAAATATGTCTGATAAGCCGGAAGTTATTGTGTACACCGATGGAGCCTGTAGTGGAAACCCGGGCCCGGGAGGTTGGGGTGCCGTCCTCATCTGGAATGGAAAAGAGAAAGAACTTTCGGGAGGAGACCCGCAAACCACCAACAACCGAATGGAGATGCAGGCCGTAACCGAAGCCTTAAATGCATTGAATAAACCCTGCACGGTTATCATCCACAGCGACAGCGCCCTCATTATTAACGCCTTTACCCAGGGATGGATCGACAGCTGGCAAAAACGCGGCTGGCGTAAAGCCGACAAGAAACCGGTGGAAAACAAGGAACTCTGGCAGGATATGCTGGAAGCTATGAAGCCTCACACCGTAAAATGGGTGAAGGTAAAAGGCCACGCCGGAATCGAACTAAACGAACGAGCCGACCAACTGGCAGTAGCCGAATCAAAGAAATTCTAAATGAAAAATTCAAAATTTAAAATAGGGAATGTCCCAATTTTAAATTTTTCATTTTGAATTCTTAATTCCTAAAGCGAAGCGTAAGGCACCATATCCAGATCATCAAACTGCCCGGCTTCGGCTTTCATTTTTCCGGTGATGGCAATCATGGCTGCGTTGTCGGTACAATAGCTGATTTTTGGGGAGAACAGCTTTACACCTATGTCTTTTGCCATCTTTTCTGATTTCTCTCTCAGCATTGAATTCGCTGACACCCCTCCTGCCAGCAACACCGTCTTTACTCCTGTTTTCTTAATGGCTCGTTTCAATTTTTTCACTAACACTTCAGCAATAGCAAAAGAAACGCTGGCGCAAATATCATTCATATGCTCCTGAATCCAGCTCTCCTCTTTATCCTGAAGATAATACAGCACGCTGGTTTTTAACCCCGAGAAGCTGAAATCCAGCCCTTCCTGAAGCAAAGCCTGGGGAAATTTATGAAATTCAGGATTTCCATCTTTAGCTAGACGATCCATATGAGGCCCGGCCGGATAGGGAAGTCCCAGCAGCTTGCCGATTTTATCGAAGGCTTCCCCGGCAGCATCATCCCGTGTCTGCCCGATAATCTCGTGCTCAAAGGCTGACGGCACATAAACCAACTGTGTATGCCCACCCGATACGGTAAGCGCCACTAATGGAAACTCAGGGCTATGATCGATAAAATTGGCATAGATGTGAGCATCCATATGGTTAATCCCAATCAATGGGATATTTCGTGACAGGGAGAGTCCTTTAGCAAAACAGGTTCCAACTAACAGTGAGCCCAGCAATCCGGGGCCCTGGGTTACAGCAATAGCATCTATTTCATCCAGGGAAACCCGTGCTTCTTCCAGCGCCTGATTCACCGTTTGAGTAATGGTTTTTTGATGGGCCCGCGAGGCCAGCTCCGGCACCACCCCGCCAAATTTGAGGTGGATAGACTGAGAGGCAATCACGTTCGACTTAATTCCTTCAGCCGTTAAAACCGCCGCCGAAGTATCATCACAAGAGGATTCAATTCCAAGAATATTCATGTCTTAAAGATAGGAATGTTGGGCATGAAAGACACTTTTGAATGGAACATGGATGACATGGATTGAGCTGATTTTCACCGATGAAGAATATTTTTATCCTCTGATCCTCTAACGCATCCGCTTCTTCCCTCTTCTATTCAAAACCATCATTACCACAAACAAAAAAATCCCGACGGGAAAACCCGACGGGATTAGTTCTGTCTTCGAGTAAGTGAGCTATATGTTACTTACTTCTTGTCTTCATCGTCAACTACTTCGTAATCTGCATCTACGGCGTCATCGCCTTCATCAGATTCTTCTTCGGAAGCGGATGCACCATCAGCGCCGGGAGTTTGTCCTCCTGCAGCTCCGGCTGCGCCACCGGCAGCAGCTTCTTCCTGAGTAGCTTTATAGATTTCTTCAGAAGCACCGGACCAAGCCTGATTTACAGCTTCAATCGCTGAGTCAATCTCGTCCATATTTTCTTCTTTGTGTGCTTTCTCAAGAGTCTCAAGAGCATCTTCGATGGCTTTCTTGTTGTCATCGGAGATCTTGTCGCCGTATTCATCAAGCTGCTTGCGGGTAGAGAATACCAGGCTGTCAGCCTCGTTCAACTTCTCAACACGCTCTTTAATCTTCTTGTCTTCTTCAGCGTGTTCTTCGGCAGCTTTTTTCATTTTTTCGATTTCCTCGTCAGACAATCCTGAAGAAGATTCGATTCGAATACTTTGTTCTTTACCGGTTCCTTTGTCTTGCGCCTTAATGTTAAGCACACCGTTGGCATCCATATCAAAGGAAACCTCGATTTGCGGAACACCACGTGGCGCCGGTGGAATTCCGTCTAAGTGGAAACGACCAAGCGTTCGGTTGTCCTGAGCTTTGGCACGTTCACCCTGCAACACATGAATTTCTACACTCGACTGATTAGCCGCAGCGGTAGAGAATGTTTGTGACTTGCTGGTTGGGATCGTGCTGTTTGCTTCGATTAGTGGTGTCATAACTCCTCCCAGAGTCTCAATTCCAAGGGTAAGAGGAGTCACGTCCAGAAGTACAACGTCTTCCACATCACCAGACATTACACCGCCCTGAATAGCAGCACCAACTGCTACTACTTCGTCAGGATTCACGCCTTTGCTTGGGTCTTTACCAAAGAATTCTTTAACGGCTTCCTGAATTTTTGGAATCCGGGTTGAACCACCCACCAGAATTACCTGGTCGATATCGTTCTTGGTAAAGCCGGCATCGTCCAAAGCCTTTTTGCAAGGGTCGATAGAGCGCTTAATCAGATCATCAGCCAGCTGCTCAAACTTGGCTCGGCTCAGGTCAATGTTCAGGTGTTTTGGACCTGAGTCTGTAGCCGTCACAAATGGCAGGTTGATGTTGGTTTTCTGAGAGCTTGAGAGTTCAACTTTAGCTTTCTCAGCAGCATCTTTCAACCGCTGCATAGCCATTGGATCTTTTCGAAGGTCTATACCTTCATCCTTTTTAAACTCATCGGCCAGGAAATCGATGATACGCTGATCAAAATCGTCGCCACCAAGGTGAGTATCACCATTGGTTGACTTCACTTCAAATACACCGTCACCTAATTCCAGGATAGACACATCAAAAGTACCGCCACCGAGATCATACACTACGATAGTTTGGTCATCATCTTTCTTATCCAAACCATAAGCCAGAGAAGCTGCGGTTGGCTCGTTTATAATTCGTTTAACTTCCAGTCCGGCAATTTTTCCGGCTTCCTGTGTTGCCTTACGCTGCGCATCGTTGAAGTAAGCAGGAACTGTGATTACAGCTTCAGTAACTTTTTCGCCCAGATACTCTTCAGCAGTCTGCTTCATTTTTTGCAGTACCATTGCTGAGATTTCCTGAGGCGCATACTTGCGATCTTCAATTTCAACACGTGCCGTGTTGTCATCGCCTTTTACAATTTTGTAGTTAACCTGCTTGGTCTCATCCTTAACCTCGTCGAACATGCGTCCCATAAAGCGTTTTACGGAAGCAACGGTCTTATCCGGGTTTGTGATGGCCTGACGTTTTGCAGGAGCTCCAACCAGGCGCTCGCCGTCTTTTGTGAAAGCAACAACAGAAGGAGTAGTTCGCCCACCCTCACTGTTCTGAATCACAACCGGCTCGTTGCCTTCCATTACGGCTACGCACGAATTGGTAGTTCCTAAGTCAATTCCTATGATTTTTCCCATTGGTCTAAAATCTGAGTTTTATTTGTTTGATTTAATATTCTTGTCTGTTGATATGGTGATTAAGTGATATCAATTTATTCATCACTTTATCACCATATCACTTATCACTTTACTTAACCGGAATGGATTGTGAATCCTTTAACGCCTCCGATTTAGGCATGGCGATGGTCAAAACACCGTTCCTGAAGCTGGCTGACACTTCGGCCGCATTCACATTTTGTGGTACCGCAAATGCCCGGGCAAAAGCCCCGCGACGTCGTTCCTGTCGCTTAAATTCTTCGCCATCTCCGGCGGTGATTTCACGTTCGCCTTTCACCGTAAGCACATTGTTCTTGAGGGAAATTCCAATCTCTTTTTTGGATAATCCCGGAAGATCCAACAGAATTTTAAATTCTTCTTCACTCTCTACAATGTCGCAGTCAGGAGCAAAATCTTTGTCTTCGTTGGCCAGCGGCACAACTTTCTCTACAAATTGCTGAATATCTTTACCCAGCTTTGAGAGATGTCTCTCAATCTCGATACCAAATTCTGTAAAATCTCCCATGTGCTTGCCGATTTATTCTTGTTCACCTCCAAGTAAGCAATAGCAATGCCAATCAGGAAAGGCGGTGGGAAAACTGACGTATTGACGGACGTATTGTCAGGAGTGATGAGTGATATGGTGATAAAGTGATTAGGTGATTGCTTAACTTAGCTCACCTAAGAAAAATAAAACCTCATGTACTTAAACTTACCCACCTGCTTGACATACCCCGCCACCATATCACTCATCACTTTATCACCAAATCACCAAGATCTTCCCAGAAGCCGGGGTAGGATACGGCTGCGGATTCGGCATCTTTGATAGAGCTTTCTCCGGTTCCTTTTAATGAAAGAACAGCAGCAGCCATCGCAATGCGGTGGTCGTGAAAAGACTCAAATTTTGCAGATTGAAATGAGAACTCCGGGTTCCCGTGAATGGTCAAGCCATCTTCTTTCTCTTCAAAATCTGCTCCAACCGCTTTCAGCACTTTAGACATGGCCATAATACGGTCGGTTTCTTTATGCCGAAGTTCTTCTGCACCGGATATTTCTGATGTACCCTCCGCAAACAGCATAGCTACTGATAGTATGGGGAGTTCATCGATGCAATTAGGAATCATCATTGGATCAATCTCTATTGCTTTCAAATCAGATCCTTTCACCACAATATCCCCTGCCGGTTCAGCTCCTTCCATGCGTTCATTTTCTATGGTGATGTCTGCACCCATCTCATTTAATATATCCAAAAGGGCATTTCGGGTTGGATTCAGCCCTACATTATCAATCTTAATCTCGGCATCAGTTTGAATAGCGCCGGCTACCAGCCAGAAAGCTGCTGCAGAAAAATCTCCCGGAATGGTGTAGCTTTGATTGGGAATCTCATCCGCCAAACTTGCCGAAATGATTTTGCGATCCTGAACCACTTTTTGGTCGAGATTCAGTAACCGCTCAGTATGATCACGGCTGGGCAATATTTCAATAACCTGTGTTAGCTCTTCTCCAAATAAACCGGCTAATAACACACACGACTTCAGCTGGGCACTTGGAATCGGAAGTTCAAACTGCAAAGGCTTCAGCGATTCATTCCTGTTAATGAAAAGCGGAGCATAAGCACCGTTCCGCGCCAGGATATGTGCCCCCATTTTCTCAAGAGGTTTGATAATTCGTGTCATCGTGCGTCCGCAGAGGGATTCATCCCCTACCAACTTTGCCGAAATACCGGCACCAACCAATACTCCCGAAAGCAAGCGCATGGCTGTACCTGAATTCCCGCAATCAAGATCTTTTTCAGGAGTTTTGATATTCCTTCTTCCGGTTCCTTTTATGATAAGGGTATCGTTTCCCTCTTTAACTTCGGCCCCAAGTTGCTGTACACAGCTTAATGTACTTTGCGGATCCTGGGCTTTGGAATAGTTTTTTACTTCCGAAATGCCATCGTGCAGTAACGAGAAAATGGCAGCACGTTGTGAGATTGACTTATCAGGAGGGAGTGTAAGTTCACCTTTTAAAGATGAAGCCGGAGTAATCTTTTTTATCATGAATCTGTTTGGCTTAGCAATCTCTGTGCTTTCTGCTCAGCATCGGTGCCGGGATAATTATTAATAATTGAATTCAGAACGGTCATAGCCTCTCCCCGGTTGCCCAGCCGGATATGACATTCGGCTGTAGCATACATCGATTCAGACACCCAATAATCAAAAGCCTCAAAAAGAACTTTCACTTTGGCATATTCTTCAATAGCTGTATTGAATTCATCCTGCTCCTGAAGGATTTTTCCGAGATAGAACTGGGCTTCAGCGCCAATTTCCGTTGTGCTTCTTTCGGCAATAGGGAAGAGCAGTTCGCGGGCTTCGTCATAATTGTCATTTGCCAGCGCTACTTTACCCAGTCCAACTTTGGCTGCCTCGTTGTTCGCATTTACCTGCAAGGCCGACTCATACTCTTGCTTTGCCTGATCGATATTGTTCTGGGCCAAACTTGCATTCCCCATTCCTACATAAGCTTCCTGCCTGAATCGTGGTGCAGACTCCAATAGCTGAACATAATTTGCATGAGAAAGGTCATACTCACCGCGTTCAAAGTTTAATGTTCCAAGAGATGTAAGTGCAGAAGATGCCAAATCATCATTCGGAAATTCATCCACAATGGTTTGATAGGCAGTAATCGCGTTATCAATTTGATCCAGCTGACGGTATGCTTCTCCAAGATTTGAGTAGGCTTCAGGCATCAGTCTTTCTGAATTTGTAACCCTCAGGTATTGCCTGAATTCTTTTATCGCATTTTCATAATCGCCCGACTGAAAGACATTCAATGCCTGTCGGTATCGCAACTGGTCGGCGGTAGAACTGGTTGGGTTGTCACTCAGAAATTCCTCCAAAATCACCGAACTGCTGTCAGATCTACCGGCAGAAAGCTGAGCATATTGTATGCCGTTAATTGCCTCGATGATATAGCTGCTTCTCGGATATTCATCCAATACGTTCTGATAAGCTGCAATAGCCCGTTCGTATTCACCGGCATTATAATAGGCATCCCCTATGTTGTATTGTGAACGTGCCGCCCAATCAGTTCCCGGATATTTATTAATTACCGTCTGAAATTCCTCAACCGCTTGTGAGTAATTGTTCGTATTCAGGTAGATATATGCCACATTATATTGCGCCTGCTCCCTCAATCTGCTGAATGGATAAATTCTCAGCATTTTCCGGAAGTTTGAAACCGCCTCAAAAGTACGTCCGGCCCGGTAATAACTGTTGGCAATCTGGAACATGGCATAGTCGCCACCCGGCTCTGCACCGATGGCTTTGTTGTAACTGGCAATGGCCTGCCTGTACTGTCCTAAGGCGTAATAAGCATCACCCACACGAAGTTGGGTATCCGTATCATAAGGGAAAAGGGCTGTTTCCGGCTTATCGTAATTTGAGAGGAAATCTTCGAGCGGGGCTACTGCATTTTCGTACTGCCCCATTTCAAAATAGCTCCAGCCCAGCGAATAAAGTGCGGGACCCGTCATTTCATTTTCCGGGTAATTTTCAGTGTACATTCGGAAGCGCTGGGCCGCACTGCTGAACTGATTCATTTTGTAGTAACTGTCTGCACTCCAAAACAACGCTTCCCTTCCCACTTCGGAATCCGGTGTTTCAGCGTACACAGACTCAAATATAGGCTGAGCCTGTTGGTAGGCCTGATTTCTATATAAAATCCATGCCTTCTGGAAACGTGCCTGTCGCTTCAGCGCCGGATCGATGTCGCCCACTTTTTCTGCTTCTTCAAAAGCCTGGATAGCCCGCGTATATTCCGCATTCGCAAAAAAGGCTTCCCCAAGCATGGTATAAATTTTGGCGGGCTCCTCAAGTTCTACATCACTGCGAACCAAATCTAACAACACTTCAATGGCCTCTCCATAAAGTGACGCCTGAAAAGCCGAAACCGACCATTCGTAATAAGCCCTTTCTACCCAAAGTCCATCTTTGTAACGCTCCCCAAATTCTCGGAATGAGTTAATGGATTTACGATACTGACCACCAAGCTTTTCATTCACCGCTTTGTAATATTGGGCTTTTCGTGCAATTTCGTCATCACCAACAGCCGCCTTCCCAAACGATTCTGCCGCCCAGTGAAAAATTTCTTGTTTGTTATACACCCAACCTAATCCGTAATGAGCAATACGTTCCTGTGGGGTGCCTTTTGTCATATTGATATAGCGAAGATATGACTTTGAAGCTGTATCATATTGCCCCAGGTAGTTTAGACTTTCCGCAATCAGGAATACAGCTTTCTGCTGAGAGTCCCCTTCCAGGTAAGGCAAGGCACTGTTTAATGCTTCTATGGCTTCTTCATATTTACCCTGCATGTAATACGACTCACCAAGAGCAGTACCTACACTACGGGTTATCTCCTTATTGGGGTATCGCTCTTTGAGTACTTCAAACGCAATAGAGGAAGCATTATACTGCTGTTGTGACAAGTACAGCCTTCCACGGGCATATAATGCTTTCGGAGCCCATTCAGAATCCGGAAAGTCATTAGCCAGTTCCATGAAGAAAACACGGGAGTCGGCATAATCTTCGTTTTCAGCCGCCGCCTCTGCTATCCAGTACTTTGTTTTTGCAGATTCAGTGTCCTTCATCCAAGACTTTATAGCCTGTTGATAATAAACAATGGCTTCTTCATAGCGGCCATATTCTGTAAAACGATGCCCCAGATCTTTAAGCAACTTTTCAGACAGGTCGCTTCCCGGGTACTCTTGTACAAATTGCTTATAGTAAGTTTCTATACCTGAAGAATCGACCCCGGTTTTAGCTCTTGCAAGATAATAGTCAGCAGAGATGCGCATTTCATGGTTAGGATAGGCCGCACTAAACTCTTCAAACCGTTCAATGGCTTTTTCAAAAAAACCATTCTCATATAGGTTTATCCCTCTTTCATACAATTGGGTGGATGGTGACTGTATAGCTTGTGCGGGGAGCACATTCACCAGAATTAATGGAATAAGAAAAGTAAGAAGGCTGCTTTTGGGGACGACGTGCATGAACTCGTCAGGATAAATAAGGTTAATTGTTACTTCTTATATGTCAAGATAGCGAATAAGTTCATCCGCGCGGTCAGAAAAATTATGCTCCAGCACCTCGCTATTGGCTTCGGATGTAATTGTATATCCAAAGCGGCGCAATCCTGCGCTTACTACGGAAGAGTCTTCGAGGTTTAATTTAAATGATACACAGTATGCCTTATTTTTGGCGTTGGGTTGTTGAACAGCCACACCCAATATCTTTGCTCCTTCCATTTCGATGATGCGTACCAAATCAGAAAGAGTAAAATCTACCTGATCCAGTTCCACGGTAATGACAGATCCAAAACTTGAAAGGTTAAACACATCTCCAAGGGCACTTAATACATCCCTTTTTTTAATCATTCCCTGGAATTTCATCTCCTCATCGGTAACAGGGATCAAATATAGCTCTTTGGCCAGCATAATGCGTGAGGCTTCAAACAAATGCTGATTATAGGGTACAAAAATAGGATCTTCCAGTTCTACTTCAGATAGCAGCGAATTTTCATCTACCACCTCTATCAGTTTATCCAGCGATGCCATCCCCACAACCTGGTTGTCAGCATCCACAACGGTAAACTTTGTAGTATGCAACAGATCGATCTTCATAAGCGCTGTTGCAACGGTATCTTTGACCCTAAGGGGTGATATGTCTGTATTCAGGATTTCGTTTATTAACATAAGTGACTATACAACTTCACCATTAGCACCAATAGTATCCAACAAATGGGATAATTGCTTAAAATCTTTTTTGGCTATGCTGAAGGTTAACTCTACTTCGGTGCCTTCATATGTTTCTTCTTCAACGTTGGCGTTTTCATGAATAAAAGCAACTGCTTTATATTTTGAAACCGGAATCTGAAGTGTATGACGGCTGTAATCCAGCTCTATCATCTCTTCAATACTATTTTCCAGCTCCTTAAGGCCAATGCGCTGTTCTGCAGAAACAAACACCGCATTCGGATACATTCGTTTCATGTCTGCTACCTGGTGTGCATCCATTTTATCAACCTTATTAAATACCAAAATGGTTCTTTTGTTCGTGGCTTCAATCTCTTCCAGAGTCTCTTCCACTACCTCAATATACTCCTGAGCCATTTTGGAGGATGCATCCACCACATGTAATAATATATCGGCCTCCCGAACTTCATCTAAAGTAGATTTAAAACTCTCTACCAGATTATGGGGCAGCTTACGAATAAAGCCTACCGTATCAGACAAAAGCACTGAGTGATTTTCAAGCTCGTGGCGGCGAACGGTCGAATCAAGAGTAGCAAAAAGTCGATCTTCTGCAAACACACCTGTTTCTGTCAGGGCATTCATCAGGGTCGATTTACCTGCATTGGTGTATCCAACCAGCGATATTCTGTTCATTCCCTCACGCCCTTTTCTCTGCGTGGTTCGCTGCTTGCTCAGCTTTTCAAGCTTTTCTTTAAGTACGGAAATACGCCGGCCAATCAACCTTCTGTCGGTCTCTATCTGGGTTTCACCCGGACCTTTGGTCCCAATCCCCCCTTTTTGGCGAGAAAGGTGAGTCCAGTATCGGGTTAATCGCGGAAGCAAGTATTCCAGCTGGGCAAGCTCGACCTGTGTTTTAGCTGCTGCTGTTTTAGCCCGGGCTGCAAAAATGTCAAGAATCAGTGAGCTGCGGTCCAGCACTTTGGCATCGGTACCTTTTTCTACATTTCGGATTTGTGTGGGAGAAAGGTCATCATCAAAAATGACGGTATCAATACGCTCCTCTCCCATAATGCGTTTCAGCTCGTTGAGTTTGCCTTTACCTATGTAAGTGGAGGGATCGGGGTGAGTTTTATTCTGAAGTACTTTTTCAACCGTAATTCCCCCGGCTGTATCGGCAAGTAACTCGAGCTCGTCTAAATATTCTTCGGCCTGAAATCTCGTGGTTTCAGGTCCATACAAACCTACCAATACAACTCGTTCTCGTTCTATATCGGAATTTTTAACGTCGTCTAACAAATGGGTATTTTCTTAATTAGTCTTCCTGAATTCTCTTGAGGTCGATATCAGGTATCGCTTGTCCTTCAATCTTATTTTCCAGCTTCAAAGATACAATTTTTTTTACTGCTTTATATCGGTTGCGTGGCACAAATAGTTTTAGCTGTTTATACCCTTCAATCAGCGATTTGTCCATTTCTGAATAGTTAAACAGGTATTCAATCCCGTTTTTCCCGGGCCTTTCCACATAATCAAGAATCTGAAACCAGGGAATGGTTTGAGAAGGTTCATTAATGTTCTTCACAATACCATAATCGGTGATGTAATATTTGGAAGCCAGGTAGCTGGATATAAACCACATTGTACCTATCCATAGGTAAGCAAAAAAGATCGGAAATCGGGCAATTTCGCCGGTAAAAAGTACTACAGCAGAAAGCCCCAATACTATTCCTAAAAATACAGTGGCAAACAACGGGTATCCTCTCAATTTACCTGACCGCCAGCTCAGACGTACTTTCCGTAGCCGAAGTTTATTCTGAAAAGAATATCCGGCCAGCAAAGTGGATGCAATGGTAAACATCACAATTACACCACGAAAAAAAAGTGAGAGTATATCTTCCATTAATTTACGGTTTCAGCTTTATACCATATAGACACTAACGATTCCGTTATTAAAAATAACAAGCCTGCCAACATAAACCAGCTCCATATTTCTTTTCCAAATCCTGAGGCCATAATTTCATTCTGCAATTCTTCCTCACTCAGTTCGGCAGTTTGAACCCAGCTTATTTCAGCGTCTTCAATCAAATTCTCAAGCTGCTGCTCATCGGCTTCTGAAAAGTCAGATTCATCAGGGCTTAGGTTTGCCGATAACACATATCGCTTATTTCCATCTGTCACCGTTACCCAGCCGGGCGTCCATTCTTCTGCAGGGTATCGGAGCCGGATTCCGGATGAAACTACATCTACGGTCGGCTTTATTTCATCTTCACCCACTTCAATAACGGCGTTATCTCCGTTAATGTTTCCTCTCCAGCTAAATGTATTCCCCAACTGATGATTGGCAAAGCCGCCCTGATCGGACGAAGCCGAGTACAGCAGTATGCGATAATAAAAAGGGGCAAAAAGAGGTTTAACGGGAAAGTTAGACCAACCCGGATCGTTTCCGATGGTTGCAATAAGCAGACTGCCTTCACCAAATCGTTTTTCATGAACCAAAACATCCCCGTTGTTCATGTTTAATAAATCGAATCCGGTACCTGAAGAGTTCGTCATTAACTTCAGGTAATAATAAATATCGGGATTGGTGAATCTGAGCTGTTCATTTTGCTCACGTTCAAACAGTCCGGTGAACGCGGGATGATCTTCAAGTAATTCATCGGCCGTTGCAACAGCATTGAAAGAAGCATATTCTCCCTGAATACCCGCAAACCTTCCGGCATTGAACTGAGCAAACAGGCTGTTATAATTGTTGATGTTTCCATTTTCAGAGGGGAAAAACATTACACCTCCGCCATTTTGCACATACTCCTGAAGGGGCTTAAAGCTATATTCGGGGATCGATTCTACTCCATCCAGCAGCACGGCATCAAATTCGTTGAGGTTTGTCGTTTCAAAAATGTCCGGAGTTGCTTCCTGGTATGAAAGCTGAGCATCATTTTCCCCGGCAACACGAAGCATGGCCCCGGTATAAGAAATAAACTGAGGATTTCTGTTCTCCTCACTTACCCATAATACATTCCGTGTTTCCGGAACCTGAACGGTAAAGTAATACTCATTATCAGGTTGAAACTCATCTCCTTCAACAATCAGCTTTCCTTTGGATGAGCCTGTTTGGGATGGGGTTATTTCAAAAGTGTATGTCTTTCTCTCGTTAGGAGCCAGAGCAATAGAATACTGACCCGCATTTTGCCCCTCAAATTCCAGCGACACAAATTGATTTACCGCTGCCACTCCACTTTCATTTACCAGCTCCACATTCAGGGTAAATGGAATATTGGTGCCAATCATATTGGTGGAAGTAGAAATATCAGCAATCATGGTGTTTTGAACCTCTACTTCTCCCACATCAATAATACTGACAGCAACACCTTCCGCATCAAGGTCACGCAAGTCATCAAGCTGACTGAGTTGCCCATCCGTTATCACAAAAATATTCTTGTTTTGATAGGGGGCTTCATTCACAGACTCAATTAAACCCGACAACCTGCTAAGCGTAAAATTGCCAGACGACTTAATCTGCACTTCATCCACGGTTCTTAGCAGGTTGGCCCGGCTTAGAATATTGCCGTATTCTCCCTCCCC
This sequence comes from Gracilimonas sp. BCB1, assembly GCF_040117685.2. Classification (NCBI taxonomy): domain Bacteria; kingdom Pseudomonadati; phylum Balneolota; class Balneolia; order Balneolales; family Balneolaceae; genus Gracilimonas; species Gracilimonas sp. BCB1. The sequence continues at coordinate 129,303 of NZ_JBEDYP020000009.1, forward strand.
ATTTGTAAGCTGCAGCATAAACCGGTCTTCATCTTTGGCTGAGCTTTCAATATCTCCTATAATTTCCCGTGCATATTCAAATAAAGGACCTTGCTTACCAATTCTCGACATGCTTATACTATTGTCCAGCAAAATTGCGTTTAATGCCGGAGCCTGGGTAGTGCCTCCTCCCGAAAGTCCGGGTGGTAAAAACGGACGTGCAAGTACCAGTGCAAGGCAGGCAATAGCCAGTAATCGCAGTAATAAAAGCAGGTACCGCTTAATACGAATTCGACGGATGGTAGTATTCTTAAGTTCCTGAAAAAAAGCCAGTGTAGAAAAGGCTACCTTTTGCGGACGCTTGAGGTTAAGCAAGTGAATGAGTAGAGGCAAACCCACCGCAATTAAGGCAAATAAAAAAATTGGATTCAGAAAACTCATTTAGCGCTTAAAAAATGTTACCTTTATTTCTTTGATACGGAACTTTTTACGGAACCGGAAATTAGCCAATATAGAACCAAGACCTAAACAGCTTATTATTTCTTATTGATGCAACGCCTTTTTCAACTCTTAATTACTTTTTTTTCCATCAGCCTTTTAGCTGCTTGCTCATCCGTTCCTGATAATGAATGGGTTGCATTAATTCCCGAGGAAGCCACTTTTGTGGTTGTTCCGGAGAATGGGTTGAATGTACAAGATATCATAGCCAAAGAATATGCTACTTACCTTGATGATTTAACACCATCAGCCCTGCAGCAAGTAGCCGGCATTGATGCTGAAATGGATAATCCGTTAAATATAAAGGCTGTAGCCCTTTATCCAGCCACATCCCTTCATTCAAATTTTTTGTGGATTACGGGTATGCCTTCATCAGATTTAAACCAATGGGCATCCCGGTTTTATCAACCGTTCACTCAGAATAATTACGAGTTTAAAGGATTCATCATTCATAAATTATTCTTTAATAAGACGGAAATTTATGCGGCTCAGGTAAACGATTATCTCATTCTGGCAGAATCGAGCCTGATCATTGAAAATTCGTTGCGTGCATTTCTTGGGGAAAAACCTTCGATTCAGCTTCAGCAAAATCCTCCATCATCAACGCTGGTGTTAAACACTCCTGAATTGGACCATTGGGTTGAACAATTTGCTGCGGTCATTAATCGCCCTGCCGTGATGTCTTCTTTCTCGGGAACCAAACCCGCCGCTTTCACTTTCGATTCTTATTCGGATTCCACTCAAAACATTCAGCTTTCAGGAAAAATTGATCTGAGCGAAGATCGGCATTCCATCCTGGTTGATGCTTTCTCCTATGAAAATACGCCCATTACCCTCGACCGGCATATAGCCAGCAATGCCGCAGCTTTTGTCTTATTTCGGTTGCCTCCGGTCTCGGTTCCGGCTGAACCAACCAACACCATAACCACCAAACTTGACTCAGTGTTGCTGGATAACATCAGCATGTACCAGAATCTGGCCAGTACACTGTCATCAGAATTTGCTTTCGAGGCCTTCCCGGAATCCGGATTGCTGTCTACAGGTGAGTTTTTGTTTATGAGAAAGCTAAACGATCGAGATTCTTTCCGCAGTCAGTTGAATCGTTTGGTACGAGATGGGCTCATTAACTTTCAGGATAATACCTATCAGGTCAGCAGTAGTGTTATGGGCAAACTAATTGGGTCTGAAATGAGCACCCTGCGTGATTTCTATCTTGCCTTTTCAAATGATGTAGTGGTAATTGCTAAACGTAAGGGCCTCGCCGAAAGTGTGAATGCGGATCGAATTCGCCGGCGGGTCATCTATTATGACGAAACCTATTCAAACGTGCGGAATAATCTTCCTGAGGAAGTGAGTGGGTTTGTGTGGTCGGCCTCTAATGATTTTCTGCAGTTTATCAGGCCTTACGTGAAAATGGAGAATTCTATGGCAGGCTTACTCAGTCGCTTCGATATCACCTCGATGACGATGACTGCCGGTGATAATGTCATTGATTTAACCCTGAACTCTTACTCCAAAGAAGGTTCAAGTCTTCCGTATGAAGAACTATGGGTAATGCCTCTTTCCAATTTTGAGCTGAGTGGAAAACCTGTTTTAGGTGATCTGGTTGGAAGCAGTACCGATGAAATCATTTTTTCAACTGAGGATGGCCGGGTGATGGCTCTTGCTCTGGATGGCACCATTGCCATGCAAACATCAACCGATGGACTTGAGCCTGTTGGCGGTCCTCAATTATACGACTGGTACGGCAACGGTCAACAAATCATTTTTCTGGCAGCCGGATCAAAAATCTTTGCCTGGAATGAGAACGGCAACCTTTTGCCCCGTTTTCCACTGGATATGAATGAACCGATTACCGCCCCTATTTTGGTTCAGGATGTACTGAGAAACGGAGTTCCTGAAATTGTTGTAGCCACCGAAGACCGCAAAGTACATGTACTGGATGGACGAGGTGAAAATGTACGCGGATGGCCTCAAAACACTAACGCAACCGTTCAATCACAGCCGGTTTTTTCTATCCTGGATGATGTGTGGTCGGTCTGGGCCTTTTCTGAAAACGCCTTGCACAGCTGGCTTCGTAGCGGCAACACACGTCCCGGCTACCCACAGTTTGTAAATGCGCGTTTTACCAATTCTCCCCTCGTATTCGAAAACCAGATTACTGCCAGTGCCGCTGATGGGTATTTGTATTCATTAGGCATTGAACCAGTTTTCAGTGACTCTCTGGCAACCACCATTTCGGAAGATTCCGTCTCAATCCGATCTCTATATGTAGCTAATAACGAACTTTCATCAGTTGACTACAGCGAGAATATTTTACTCAGAGACAGCACCGGTTTTTTCCGGAATGATTTATTGATCACCCAAAGCCTGAATGGCTCACTGTTCTTATACAACAAAGAAGGAGAGCTCCGGTTTACAAAAAGTCTGGGGCAACCCGCTTCAACCACATTCTCACCAGAGCTCATCGATATTAATGCTGATAACAATCTCGAGCTTGTCGCCCTTGCAGAATTCGGGCGACTTTATGCATGGGAAATACTGACCGGTGAGCGTTTGTTCGGAATACCTACATCAGGTATGAAGTATCCGATCATCACAGATTTAAATGGTGACGGGCAGAAAGAGCTGATCGCCCAAACAAGAGAAGGGCTTCGGTGCTGGACGATTAACAGGGAAAATTGAGAGTAGGTGTTAGGTTTTAGTGGGTAGCTTCCACTAAAACCTAACACCTAAAACCTTGCCCCTAACACCTCTTATATAATATCAGCGAGGGCTTCTTCCAGGTATTCAAAATGGAAGTCAAATTCGGCTACTTGCAGCTTTTTGGGTTGCATACGGATGCTGTCGGTTACCGGCTTTGCTGCTTCCCCCAACACCATATCGAGGGCAAATTTTGGTACCCGGAATAAGGACGGCCGGTTCATCACGTTGCCCAACGTCTCAGCAAACTCATTCATCGTTGCCGGGTTGGGTGAACAAACATTATAGGCGCCTGAAAACTCCTGGTCGGTCAATGGGAAAATCAGTGCCTTGCATAAATCTGTTCGGTGAACCCAGCTCATGTATTGTTCGCCACTGCCGATAGGTCCGCCTACCATAAACTGAAACGGTGGAATCATTTTTCCGAGAGCGCCTCCACCTTTCTCCAATACAATTCCGATACGCGGATTAACCACACGAACTCCGAATTCTGTTGCTTTTTGAGACTCCGCTTCCCACGCCTCACATACTTCAGCTAAAAAATCATCTCCGTGAGACTCATCCTCATCTAACACATCATTGCCCCGGTTTCCATAGATTCCTGAAGCGGAAGCAGATACAAACACATCCGGCTTTTGATCGGCTTCCCTCATGGCATCCACCAACTGTTTAGTAGATTGAACCCGGCTATCCATAATCCTTTTTTTAACCTCATCCGTCCAGCGTTGACCGAACAGGTTTTCTCCTGCCAGGTTTATGACCCCATCTATTTCATTCATCTCGGTGGCAAGGTCATCATCCCAGCTAATGAATCGTTGATTTTTAGCGGCTTCGTCTTCGTATTTTTTAGGGCTTCGACTCACAATAACCAGGTTATGTCCCTGCTTAAGCAGCATGGTTCTGAGTTCTTCGCCTATAAATCCTGTTCCGCCGGTAATAAGAATATTCATAATCCTGATTTTTTTGTTTTCATATCAAACCATATCCGGCGATAAAAACATTCACTTACTTACTCCAAACCCAGGCTTCTCCGATAATGCTATTTCTCCCGATTCCTTTACTCTTAAACCACCAAACGGATCATTCCCGATTAAAAGATGTCCGTCCAGGTCGGCATAATCGGCTTCAAGTGCTAAAAGTGCGCCAGCCGCATTGGCCAAAGAGCTTTCAATCATGCAGCCTATCATCACTTCCATTCCTAAGGAGCGGGCTTTTTTGAGTACCTGTCTCGCTTTGACCAAACTGCCTATTTTCATCAGTTTGATGTTAATCACATGGAAAGCCTCGGATATCTCTTGCAGGTCTTCATTCCCCGGAAACTTTCATCGGCAGCCAGTGGTAAAGGCGACCATTCCTTTATCTTTTTCATGAGATCAAACTCATTCGCCGGCATGGGCTGTTCAATCAATTCTACATTTTGGCTCGCTAAAAACTCAATCTCTCTTTTGGCCTGATCAAGCGTCGTCCAGCCTTCATTGGCATCTACCCGAAGTGGTTTATCTGTAACTTCCCGAATAGCCTCAATAATTTCTCTGTCGCGATCAGTCCCCAATTTTATCTTGTACACCGGATATTGACCGGCATCCAGAATTTTCTGCTGCATTCTGTCCGGAGTATCCAAACCAATGGTGTATGAAGTTACCGGGCCGGTCGGAGAATTTATACCCCACAATTCCCAAAGAGGTTTACCTTCTGACTTAGCCCGCCAATCGAGCCACGCCATTTCGATTGCACATTTTGCCGATTGAATATGAGCCAGATTCAGAGCTTCCAGTTTTTCGGGTATTTCTTCCGCTCGTTCTATACCATCAAAAAACCCCTCGGGTAGTGATTCAAAATACTCCATTACTTTTTCCGGAGTCTCATCATATCGTGTATTAGGACCTGCCTCACCATACCCGGTAATGCCGTCTTTTGTTATGGAGAGAAATACATTGGGCACCTCAGACTTTGACCCTCGTGAAATAGTAAAAACTTCTTTTAGTTTGAGCGGGAATACTTCCCAATCGATTTTAAAATGAGACATATCCAAATTTCTGAATGAGCTGTAAATAAATATATACGGCGGGTGCTACCAGCAGGAGCGCATCAAAACGGTCGAAGAAACCACCGTGACCCGGCAGCAGGTCGGATGAATCTTTTACTCCGGCTTTTCTCTTAATCTTGCTTTCAATTAAATCCCCTATTGGACCAAAGGTACCTACCAATAGAATTAGTGGAAGCGTTAAAGTCATGGTTACGCTTGTTTCAAAGGGAATGGCATATAAAGCAATCGCCAGCCCCACAAAACATCCAACATAACCGGATATAAAACCTTCCCATGTTTTATTAGGGCTAATGGCTGGAGCAAGTTTTCTTTTCCCAAACGAACGACCACCGAAATAAGCAAATACATCCCCGCCCCATACCATAAGTACAGCAGCCAGTGTGAGCAGGAATCCGGTTTCATTGGTCCCGAGATCCCTGATCAACATCAGGCAAAGCAAACCAACCGGGGCATACAGTCCCGCAAAAAAAGAACTGCTTAGTTTGGTAATGCTTTCCTCGGTGGTATCAAAGGTTTGAATGGCGATGAAGAGCAACAGGATTCCCAATCCTATTTCAAAAGCAAAGGGAAGTACCGGGAACAGCATAATCCACAATCCTATGGTGTAGGGAAAGTATTGGTCAGTGGGGTTTCCGGCACTACTCATCAGCCGCATTACTTCCTGCTGAATAAAAAATCCTATAAAAATGACAAACCCTTTGAAGTACCAGCCTCCCATCCAGGTTAAGAAAATGAATAAAATTGCCGCTGGTACCGCAAAAAGAATGCGTTTTACAAGTTCACTCAAGTCAGGCTCCGGTTATTCGGTGTCAGGATTGAAATCGGGATTTTCTTCTTCAAGTTCTTCCAGTGCCGTACGGGCTTTTTTCTCATACTCTTTGGGCACGTATAAGTAGACCATCGCCATTTCGCTAACATTGAGGCTGTAGGCCGAGTCTCGCTTGGACAAGATATTGGAAGGAATCTTCAGATTAGACAGGTAGTTCTTAGCCATTTCGATTTCGAGGTCTGTACTGCCTTCAAGCACACATACCCAATTATCGATGTCGTTTGGCTTGGGGGATTTAGAAAAAAAACTCATGATTCCTGTTCTTTTGGTTTCAACGTGTACAGGTAATAAAGTAAACCTGTGGTTAAAACGATACTGCCAATTACCAAAAGAACCGGAATGTCCATTTCCGGGGTAATTTTCTCATCCAGCATTTCCGGATAAAAGCTGCTGGCAACAACCTGCCCTCCATTATTTACAAAATGGGCAACCATGGCCGGAATTAAGCTGTCAGATATATAGGTGACATAGGCCAGAAAAACACCCAGCGTTGCGAGTGGCAGAAAGTTCGAAATCTGCAGGTGATAGGCCCCGAATATAGCACCGGATATCAGGATTGCAGCAGTGATACCCCAGCTTTTTTCAAAGGCTCGCTGAACATACCCGCGGTACATAACCTCTTCACACACAGCCGGCACTAAGCCAATATGAAATACCCCAAGAAGCAAGGCATTATCAGATTTCAGAAAGTTTGAAATCATTTCAGCCATCGTCTCCTGCATTTGAGCCATAGCTTCAGGAACCGGGAGAAAAGAGTTCAGCCATCCCAAAAACAGAATGGTGGGCTGAGCAACAACAAAGAGAACGGCAGCCAGAGCGGTCACCTGCCAAACATTCCCGGAAAGTTTCATCCTGAGGAACTCTTTCCGATCTCCTTTTACGGCGTGAAGTTTGACTATCATTAAGGTAGCCAGTGCCATAATCAGAATTTGCCCCGAAGAATTTGCCAGGAAAAGAATATCAAAGTTAGTGGAGAGTTCGTCTAACATGGTTTGTACATCCAGGCTTTCAGCGGTAGCTAAAACTCCCACGAACCCAACAACTCCTCCAACAACGTTAAACGCGATAAGTGCTACAAAAACCCAGCCAAGGGCCATTGCCCAATGGGCAAAACCGTTACGTTCTACCCACGGGGCCGGCTTGTGGTTTTCATATACTTGCTGATACTCACTGTGCGAAGATGCCGTCTCTTTTTCCTGATTCATTAACTTATTTTACTCTTCTGATGCGAAAATTTTAGCGCCAATTAAACCCGAAATTACGTTCATAATCCCAAGCCCAATAAAAGTAAACAAAGCCTGAAGCCCTATGTTTTTGGCGGAATTGGGATTGTCCATCCCGGAAATAGCTTGCTCTTTGGCTTCGGCCGGCATTTGCATGGCTTCAATATTCTGGATGTTCCAGTCTACAAGAGCTTGCTGAAAGCTTGGGTCAATAATATTCCAGATTTGTCCTAAAATAACAGATACTATGGTAGCACCCAGGCCAACAAAAAGCCCAATTAATGCCCCTTTGCCGATTTTGTAGGTAACGTCATGCTCTTTGGCGTAGTGCCAGTTCGCAAGCACTCCACCAATGGCCCCAACCAAACATCCTATGGTTCCCAGAAGTTGAGCTGAACTAAAAAATGAACCTGACGGCTCAGAACCTAAGGTCATGTACCCACCAATGATGGCAAAGGCTGTAACTACAATCCCTACTACCAGTGAGGCTATTATTACTGAATTCCAATAACTTGGGTTTTCTTGTATCTGTTCGTTTTCCATATCCATTGTTACTCCGAATTATTAATTGTGAAAAATTCATGCACCAAGATAAATGCTAGTGGTAACCCAAGAAGAGCTCCCAATATAAATCTTGAGATAAGGGTATTCGTCCAAAGTCCGAAATAGTTTCCCAAAACATCGGCTAAATTTAACAGAATAGCAGCAATTAACCAGCCCTTTTCTATCTTCGATTTCCCTTTTTCCAAATAAGCATAAACAGGTAGTAAAATCCACCCCATTAATAATGCGGCATAGATGCCCAGGCACCTTGCACATACCGCCATTTGAATACCAGATATAGAAAATGACCGAAACGGATCCTGATGACAGAGCACATCAAAGACAGCAAACTGCCAGCTGGTAACCGTCGTGGCAGATGTTTCGAACAGTCCGGGCCCCAGAGCTGCAAGGAATAAAAAAGTCAGTGTGGGCAGTAAACCCCAGTACAATAGCTTGTTATGTGCATGCAGTCTCCACACATGTTAACCGTTTAGCTGACCTTTAATACCCTTCAGAAAAGATTCCGGAGCACGAAGTGGCTTCCGGGTTTCCCGATCCATAAAACAGAGTGTGACTTCTCCGAATACATGCACTTTATCAGATACTGAAGTCCTTACTTCATAAAATGTCTGAAGCCGTACGGAAGGTATTTCATATACCATCACTTTAATATGCATTTCCTCGTCGTAGGTGATGGGCATTTTATATTCCAACTCTGCATGAATCACAGGCAACATCACACCAGAGTCTTCCATCTCACGATACGACAGCCCGTATGAGCGTATCATCTCTGTACGAGCTACCTCAAAATATTCCAGGTACCGTCCATAATAAGCATAACCCATCCGGTCTGTCTCGCCATACCGGCTTCGAAGTCGGTGCGTAAATTCAATGATGGGCTGCTTATCAGGGAAGTTCACAATAACTACTTAACTACCTTCCATTCACCCATAGCGGCATACTTTTCGATCCGCTGTTCGATGAGTTTTTCAGGCTTAAGTTTTTTGAGGCGCTTCAGGCTCTGCAGAATTTGCTTTTTAAGTGCAGCGGCCGCTTCATCATGTTCACGGTGAGCTCCTCCCATTGGCTCGGGTATCACTCCGTCAATCACATCAAGTTCTTCAAGGTCAACGGCTGTCAGTTTTAGAACTGCTGCAGCCTGTTCTTTGTAGTCCCAGGTTTTCCATAAAATGGAAGAACAGGATTCGGGCGAAATAACCGAATACCAGGTATTCTCCATCATATAAACTTCATTCCCCATGCCGATACCAATCGCTCCACCACTGGCTCCTTCACCAATTACAATAGTCACAAATGGAACTTTCAGCATCGCCATCATTTTCAAATTTTTGGCGATAGCCTCTGCCTGCCCTCGCTCTTCGGCTTCCAGGCCAGGGTAAGCACCGGGTGTATCCAGCAGCGTGATGATGGGAATATCAAACTTTTCGGCAAGCTTCATCAGCCGGTGCGCTTTCCGGTATCCTTCCGGATTAGCCATACCAAAGTTCCGATATTTTCGGCTATTCGTATCCCTCCCTTTTTGGTGCCCGATAATCATAACAGATTGCCCGTCTATCGTAGCTAAGCCGCCTACAATAGCTTTATCATCAGCATGGTAGCGGTCTCCGTGAAGCTCTACGAAATTCTCCGAGATTTTGTAAATATAATCGAGCGTGTAAGGGCGGTCCGGATGACGAGCCAGTTGTACTCGTTGCCAGCGGGTGAGATTACTAAAGATAGATTTTCTGAGCTTATCAACCCTTTTTCTAAGGCTTTCAATCTCTTTATCCAATACGCCATCGCTTACATTTGAAAGTTCTTTGAGTTCTTCAATTTTACCTTCGAGTTCGGCAATGGGTTGTTCAAAATCTAAATACTGCATATCTGATTTTTAATTTTTTATCGGCATTAATATAAGGAATCCTCACCTGAGGTGAGAGTTTCAATTAAGATTACAGGGCGCCAAAAATACTGCGGAATTTAAGAGCCCAAACCCGCCAGATAGCTTCTCTGACTATGGCCTTCGACATCTTTGACACCCCTTCTTCCCGCTCGCGGAATACAATGGAAACTTCTTTCAGTTTAAACCCGGCTTTCCATGCCCTGAAGTGTAACTCAATCTGAAAAGCATATCCGTTCGATTTAATGCGTTCAATGGAAATGGATTCCAACACTTTGCGGTGAATACACTTAAACCCGGCTGTGGTGTCAAAAATAGGCAATCCTGTTATGGTACGGGCATAAATATTGGCACAGTAGGATAGTATCAAACGGCTTAACGGCCAGTTGATGATACTAATTCCATTTGCATAACGGGAGCCTACCGCTACATCCGCTTTACCTGATTTCACTTCGTTAATCAACCTCTCGGCATCATCGGGATCGTGAGAGAAATCGGCATCCATTTCACATACATAATCATAGCCTTTATCCAGTGCATACTCGAAGCCTTTTACATAAGCTGTGCCCAAACCGAGCTTACCGGACCGTTCGATTAAAGCCACCCGGCTGGAGTATTCTTTCTGGGCTTTCCTTACAAAATCGGCCGTTCCATCAGGAGAACCGTCATCAATTATAAGAATATCCACCTGGTTCTCAAGCTTCATGACGCGCTCAATGAGTCGGCTTATGTTATGAGCTTCGTTGTATGTAGGAACAATGATTAAGGTATCTGCAGCCATAGCTATTGTCCCTTTCCTTTTATGACGGTGATCATAGTGTTAATCAGGATTTTCGCATCCATTCTTAGTGATGCGTTTTCAATATAAAACAGGTCGAATTTCGTTTTCTCTTTTACATCATCGAGTGATGCATCGTATTTCCATTTTACCTGGGCCCACCCCGTTATTCCCGGCCGGACTCTCAGCCTGCGAGTGTACAGCGGAATTTGGCTACTGAATTGTTCCACAAAATGAGGGCGTTCCGGACGGGGGCCAACCAAACTCATATCACCCTTCAATACGTTTATAAATTGGGGTACTTCGTCAATACGAAGCTTTCTAAGCCAATAACCGAGCTTGGTAACACGGGGATCATCCTTTTTTGCCCATGTCGGCCCGCTGTGTTTCTCGGCATTATCCAGCATGGTACGGAATTTATAGATAGTGAAAATCTTACCGTTTCTCCCCACTCGTCGCTGCCGGTAAATTGCGGGGCCCGGTGATGTTATTCGAACGGCCAATCCTATCAAAATCAAAAAGGGGAATGTGAGCAGTAATACAGCAGATGAAACCATTATATCCAGAGCTCTCTTAATCGTTTTTTCCCAAAGCGGCATCGGTTCAGGGGAAATTTCAACCAGTGGCATTCCAAAAATCTGGTTGGTCTTGCTGAGTCCGCTCACCAGCTGATAAAAATCAGGTAACAATTTAAGTGATATCTCCGGAGCATCTACTTTAGAAATGACATCTACCAAATCCTGCCGGCGATCAGGTTCCAGAGCCACCAAAATATCCTGCACCTGTCGTTCTTCCAGAATTTCTTTGATCTGATCCAGGTTCCCTATTACATCCTCTTCGGTAATTCCTGTTTCCGGATCGGGTGCTTTTCCATTTACCTGTATAAACCCAAGCACCTGCATCCCCAGTATTTTATTTCGATTCAGATCATCATAGGCAGCTTTCGCAGTTTGACCTGTGCCGATAATTACGGTGCGGTGCAGCCCTTTCCCTCTTTGGGCATAATATTTCTGTATGGTACGAACGATAAACCGGTTTAAAGCCAACAGCACAAAAATAGTTGCCCAGTACGTGATGATGATCATTCGCTGTTCGCTGATGGAAATGCTTTCGTTGATGTTGATTATGAAATAGAGAACCAACGCCCCCAACACACTGGCCTTCAGTACTTTTACAAACTCATCGAGGCGGGAAACCAAATAGAGTTTCTTATAGGAACCCATCACCACAAAAATAGCCAGCCAATAAAAGCTTATTATGATGCCTCCGGAAATAAAGTCCAGATTAAAATCCTGAATCAGAATGTTCATAGTATTCGGATAGAAGGAATGGAATACAAACCAACTGGCCAATACGATGAGGAAATCCAGAATACTGGTGAAAATTACTTCCCGATATCTTTTTAACTTCAGCACTATATTTATATGAGGCCTTTCATTTTTAAGATTGCCAAAATAAGCAATTTTAGATAGGCTGCATAACTTCTAAAACTTAAATTTCATTTAGATTGTACACACTTAAAAAGACAGCATCTACCACGAAAGCACGGCTTGGTGAACTACAGACGGCACATGGCACTATTCAAACTCCTATTTTTATGCCCGTTGGCACCCTGGGAACAGTAAAAGGAGTTTCACAGGATACCCTGGTAGATCAGATTAAAGCACAGATTATTCTCGGTAATACCTACCATCTGTATTTACGGCCGGGGTGTGATATAATCAAAGAAGCGGGAGGATTGCATAAATTTATGAACTGGGACCTGCCCATTCTTACCGACTCCGGTGGATACCAGATTTTCTCCCTTTCCGATAACCGCGAACTGGATGAGGAAGGAGCTCACTTTCAAAGTCATATTGACGGATCAAGGCATACCTTCACCCCGGAGAATGTGGTGGAAACACAGCGTATTCTGGGATCTGATATTATGATGCTGCTGGATGAATGTCCGCCTTACCCAAGTTCCTATGAATATGCCAAAAACTCTATGGAACTCACCCACCGCTGGGCGAAACGTGGTAGAAAAGCTTTTCTTGAAACAGAACCGCTATATGGACATGAACAAGCTCAGTTCGGTATTGTGCAGGGTGGAACGTATAAGGATTTACGGATTGAGTCTTCCAAGTTTATGGCCGACCAGGATTTTGAAGGCATTGCCATTGGGGGATTAAGTGTGGGCGAGCCCATAGACCTGATGTACGAGTTCACAGATTTGAACACCGATTATCTACCGAAAGAAAAGGCCCGCTACCTGATGGGCGTAGGAACACCGGCTAATTTACTGGAAGGTGTGGCTCGCGGCGTGGATATGTTCGACTGTGTGATGCCAACACGAAATGCCCGAAATGGCACTATTTTCACCCGGAATGGCAGGGTGAATATCCGAAATGCCCAATGGAAAGAACATCATGACTATCTTGATCCTGACTTTCCCAGCGAGCTATGCAATAAATACACCATGGCCTATATCCATCACCTGATTCGAAATAACGAGATTTTTGGGATGGTGCTGGCTTCCGTCCATAATCTTACCTTTTATTTATGGCTGATGGAAGAAGTGCGGCAGCGAATAGCGGATGACACTTTTGGAGAATGGTATCCCGGAATGGTGGAAAGGCTGGAGAATAGGATTTAATCTTTTTTCTCTTCCTCTATTATTATCTCTAAAGGATAAGGTCCGTTAAACAGGGTTTTTATAAGGATATCTATATCCATCCACAGCGAATAGTTTTGCAGGTAATACAAGCCAAAACTTTCAGCTTCTTCTTCCTGCTGTATGCGGTTTTTACTGATCTGAATAAGTCCGGTAATCCCTTTTTTGGCCGTCCCTGATTGTTCCAACACCGATTCACTAATAGGCGCCCCAACCAAACTCAGCTTACCTGAAATCACATAACCCAATAACCGTAGCCGGTTTTTCCATTTATTCCTTTCAACGTATTGATACAGTTTTATCCCATCAACATGAACCCAATTCCTTTTAGAAAACAGCAAAGCCGGCCAGCAGACCAACATCAACAAAACGAAAACAGGCACCGATAATCCAAGATCCAGCAATCGCTTCAACAACCGGTTGATGGGCTTGGAATATTCAAACTCAACTTCAACCAAAGGAATGGCTTCCAGGTACTCCACATTTGATTTCCCTAAAATAAAGTCCATGGAATCCGGAATTAACTTAAACACCACCTCTTCTTTCTGAAGGTTCGAAATTTCCTTCAGCATCTGTTTATAGCTGATGGAATTTAACGCAAAAAACACCTGATCTGCCTGATAAGCCTTCACCAGATCCCGAAGCTGAGACAAGCTGCCTAACGCTTCCTCATCGTTGTCTTCAACAGTAACATACCCTACAACCTCATAACTCCAGTCGGGACGGGTGTGTATTTTTGAAGTGATATCGGCCGACTGCCCGGCATCCCCTACCAGAATCACCCTCGAATTCCGAAGCCTTCCCCTGTTCACATTACTCGTATCGGTTCTGTTCACCTTGATCAATTTATAGCTGACAAAAAAGATCACTCCTAAAATAAACCCGAAAATAAGGCCTAACCGGGAGTAAGCGAGGTCCCGTACAAAAAACGTAATAATCACCACGCCCGCATAGGTGGTGGTTAAAGCTTTCAGAGCGGTTGAAATGGATTCTTTATTCTTTCGGAACATGCCAAGTAAGCTGCCGCCAAACAGGAACAGGAGTGTCATCAACAGGTTTATCCAGAGATATTTGGTCCCGTCCGGAGTCAATATATTTGTGCCTTTAATCCCATATCGAATCACAAATCCTAACGCTACCGACAGATTCAGTAAGATTAAATCGGCAAATACCGGCTTCAGCTTTTTCAGATTCGTCGAGATAAAAGAGAGGGCTGTTTTCAACCAAATAGCCAAATAAATAAAGACCCTGAAAAACAGGCTGTACCGGGAGCTGTAATGCTTATCAAAAAATTGGTATAGCGCTTTATTGAAGATTCGAATGTATCTAAGGTCGCCTTTTTTGGTGCTTTCCCCTTTGTAATGGATGATGGAAGTATCAGGGACGTAATCAATTCGATAATCTGTACTCTGCACCCGGTAACAAAGATCAATGTCTTCTCCGTACATAAAAAAGCGTTCATCAAAACCGTCCAGCTTTTTCAGCACCTCAGTCCGCCAAAACATAAAAGAACCTGAAAGAACGGGGATTTCACCAGCTTCATTTTCATCCATCCAGCTCAGGTAATACTGACCAAACAGCTTACTCTCCGGGAACAATGTATTCAGTCCAAAAACTTTACATGAAGCCGACCAAATGGTGGGAATCGATCGTCGGGATTCGGGTGCGAAAGTACCGTCCGGGTTTAAAATCTTACAGCCTGCTGCGCCACACTCCGGCTGCTTGTTCATGTGCTTTACCAGTACATCGAGCGTATCTTCACTTACCAGTGTGTCAGGATTGATGATAAGAGTAAACTCACCTTTTGCCTGCCTGATGGCCTGATTATTCGCTCGTCCAAAACCGACGTTCTCATCATTGGCTATGTAATGAACTTCCGGATAGCGCTTTTTGAGGTAGGAAATAGAATCATCCCCGGAATCATTGTCTACTACGAATATTTCCAGGTTAAAGTCGTGTTGTGCTTTCTTTAAAGAGTTTAGCAGATTGGCTATATACTCTTTAACCTTATAGTTAACGATTACCACCGAGATATGAGGAGCTGCATTTTGCACGCTTTAAAATCCTAAGTTCTTGGGGTGATAGTCAATATTTTATTCCAACACATATTCGGCCCTTATTTTACGATTACAACTTTTCCAACCCCTGTTTCCCGGCCACTATCTTCATAAGCAATTAGGAAATAAACGCCTGTTCCCAAGCGGTTGCCACTGTAATCAAATCCATCCCAGCTTATTCTTCCTCCCCGGGCCGTAAGTTCGTTTACAACGATACCATCCACACCCAGTACTTTTATCCGGGTCGATTCACTCAATCCCTCTACCACAATCCGGCTATGTTTAGAGTAGCTAAATGGATTTGGAAACACTTTAAGCTTGTTCATTGATTTTACCGGAGCCTTTGGAATATCGAGGTAACTCACCAACCCCAGATCAGTAGCTATAAAAACCTCACCTGTTTCATTATCAATAGCAATAGACTCAATATTATTTGAAATCAGATTGCTGTTTTCTGTTGTGAATCGGTTTATGATCCGGCTTCCTTCATCGTTTAATACCCAAATTCCCTGATTTACACTTCCAATCCATTTCTGGTTGGCATCATTCACGGCCATCGTACTTACATTTACATCTCGCAGTAAAAAACGGGAAGCTGCTGTGGTATCTTCATTAATCAGCCATTGAGCCTGCCGCTCTTCCGGCCCTCCTTCAATAATCAGTTCCGGAAAGATGAACCGGGCAATTCCACGTCCGGTACCAATCCAAACTTCTCCGTTCTTGTCTTGAATGAAAGCATTTATTTTGTCATCAGGGAGGTTCCCATTCGATATTGCTGACGACAGTCGCACCGAGCTGTCATCGTTAGGATCTGTCGCATCTCCGGTTGCCAGCACCAATAAACCCTGACCAACATTATCACTGTTAACCAGAGAAACCCATTTCTGGTCAAATGAATCGATAAATAAATTAAAGTATAAACTGCTTCCGGCCCGCCCACGGAACGGTATCCACTCTTCCGTCTCATTTAATTGCATATAAAGGGGAAACTCTGCCCAATAAGAAACAGCCCACATATTATTATCGCTGTCATCCTCCAAGCCGGAAATCACTACATAATCGGGATTTTCATCAATCCCAACCAGGCTTGAATTCGACCTGTCATATTGAGTGATTTCACTTGTTGATTTTTGATGCTTAATGATACCATCTCCCCAGCTTCCGAAATAATAGGAAGAATCGTTTGAGCCTAGTGAATACGCATAAGCTATACTACTCAAGGCATAACTCGTATTTCTGTTGAAGTTATTCCACTCACCGTTTTTAAAAATATAATACCCCCTTAAATAAGCGAATTCATCCGCACTTGGAAATGAGGAGGTTGAAGTTCCAATCAGTGTTTTATCCTCCACTTTTATATTTCCAAAGAAATTGAGGTAAGGCCCGCTGGGTAAATAAAAATCAGGCACGGTGTTCCTGTTTTCCAACAATACGAGTCCTTCATTGGTCGTACCCAAAAAGATTCGTTCACTGTTAAAGTGAAGCTCCGTAATTGTACTTTCCAAACTCAGATTTAGACTTGTTGAATTCTGACTGAAATCTATGATGGTAAGTGCAGATGATGTAGCGGCTCCCAATTCCTGACCGTCCATACTTTTTTGAAAACTGCGTATATTAGTTGATGGAAAATCAGGGTGTAGTCCCCAGGTAGTACTATCCACCTGTGTATAAATGCTGCCGTCGATGAGAACATTAATCTCAGAATTAAAAAAGTTAATCCCTTGAACAGTATTGGCAGGAAGCCCCTCAGCTTCTGTATAATTTACCCATTTATCAGCTTCAACCAGATTAGTGTTTAAGCTTCCATAAGCTACCCCCTGTACTGTAGCAACATAAATGGTGTCTGACACAATATCGAGGTCATTTACCTGAACACCCATATCAAAACTGCCCAGCTGAAGATAACTGTCTTCAACAAAAAGGTTTTGCAGGTTATACACTACAATACCAAAACTGGTGGCTACATAAAGCCGGTCGCCATATATCTGAAGTTCATTGATGCTTTTTGAGTTGAAACGAGAAACCCTCTTTATATCTTCGATTCTTTCAACTTCATTTGTTTCCAGATCAATTATATCAAGATTTCCGTCCATATAACCGGCAATCAATCGGTCATTTTCTGTATCGGCAATAATAGAAGTGGGATTTGATCGATACAGTTTATCCAGGATCGTCAGTTGTTGACTTATTTCTCCATTCTCTACACTGAAAATACCCCCTAAAGTAGCACTAAATATTTCGTCTTGATTAACCGTAATGGAATTTACCGTAGAAAACGAAGGATAGGCCTTCCAGCTTTCAAGACCTTGCGATAGGGATACAAAAGGAATGCTACAGAAAATAGATAGAAAGAATAATTTCTTAATCATATCAACCAATTAGATGTCGGTTTCTTAAAGTAATTGATTGCAAGCAGTTGCTCGCAGATGGTCACTAACCGTAGCTATTTTCTATACTGCCTGATTTGGTGTTTGAAATTATTCGGGCTATTAACTTAAGGAAAAAGATCAGGTAGGTAAATTATTTCAAAAAATAAATTCCTTAAAAAAAAAGCCTCTTCGGATGGCGAAGAGGCTTGGGTAAAAAAGGAAGAAGGCGACGACCTACTCTACCCCTTGTGGGAGTACCATCGGCGCTGCAGGGCTTAACGTCCGTGTTCGGGATGGGAACGGGTGGGACCCCTGCGCTAGAGTCACCTTCAATAAAAATCAGTATGTACTTCGTATCAAAAAAAAAAGTTCTTTGACATGATGAGCCAGCAATAGTAACGGGGTTTATAAACTTAGCTGATTACAGGGGGCTGCACGGGGACCCGTGCAAACCATATAACCGAAGCCAGTGGCCTAATTAGTATAGCTCGGCTAACCATGTTACCATGGGTACACCTGCTACCTATCTACCTGGTCGTCTTCCAGGAGGCTCTTAGGGAATACTTATCTTGGAGCGTGCTTCGCGCTTAGATGCATTCAGCGGCTTATCACTTCCGCACATAGCTACCCTGCGATGCATGCGACCACACAACAGGTACACTAGCGGTGCGTCCACTCCGGTCCTCTCGTACTAGGAGCAGCTCTCCGCAATATTCCTACGCCCACAGCAGATAGAGACCGAACTGTCTCACGACGTTCTGAACCCAGCTCGCGTACCGCTTTAATTGGCGAACAGCCAAACCCTTGGGACCTTCTCCAGCCCCAGGATGCGATGAGCCGACATCGAGGTGCCAAACCTCCCCGTCGATATGAACTCTTGGGGGAGATAAGCCTGTTATCCCCGGAGTACCTTTTATCCTTTGAGCGATGGCCCTTCCATGCGGTGCCACCGGATCACTAAACCCAACTTTCGTTCCTGCTCGACCTGTGTGTCTTGCAGTCAAGCACCCTTATGCTTTTACACGCTACGCACGATTGCCAACCGTGCTGAGGGTACCTTTGGGAGCCTCCGTTACTCTTTAGGAGGCGACCGCCCCAGTCAAACTACCCACCATACACTGTTCCTCCGTTGCCCGGAGGTTAGAATTCACCTGAGGCAAGGGCGGTATTTCACTGGGCGACTCCCCCCAACCTAGCGATCAGGGTTCAAAGTCTCCCGCCTATGCTACACATGCATCCGGTAAAGCCAATGTAAAGTTGTAGTAAAGGTTCACGGGGTCTTTTCGTCCCGCTGCGGGTAATCGGCGTCATCACCGATACCACAATTTCACCGAGCTCATGGCTGAGACAGTGCCCAAATCGTTACACCATTCGTGCAGGTCGGAACTTACCCGACAAGGAATTTCGCTACCTTAGGACCGTTATAGTTACGGCCGCCGTTTACTGGGGCTTCAGTTAAGGGCTTCGCCGAAGCTAACCCCCTTCTTTAACCTTCCAGCACCGGGCAGGTGTCAGTCCCTATACATCGCCTTGCGGCTTAGCAGAGACATGTGTTTTTGGTAAACAGTCGTTTGGGCCTTTTCACTGCGCCCCGAACGCCCGAAGACGCCCAGGGGATCCTTCTCCCGAAGTTACGGATCGAATTTGCCTAGTTCCTTAGCCATGAATTACTCGAGCACCTTAGGATACTCTCCTCACCCACCTGTGTCGGTTTGGGGTACGAGCGGGTTGTACAAACTACGACGCTTTTCTCGGCAGCGGGATTACCTCCACTATCTCCTTGCCCGCAGGCTCAGAGTACTGTCGGGGTTCAGCCTTAACGGGAAGCGGATTTGCCTGCTTCCCAGCCTACGCCCTTTAACGTGCATTCGTCAGCACGCGGGAGTGTCACTTCTGCGTCACGCCTTAGCCTGGCGTACAACTCGGTACCGGAATATTGAACCGGTTTGCCATCGGCTTCGCCTTTCGGCTACACCTTAGGTCTCGACTAACCCTGATCCGATTAGCGTTGATCAGGAACCCTTGGGTTTATGGTGGACGGGTTTCTCGCCCGTCTTCTCGTTACTCATGCCTACAGTTTCGCTTCCAGGGGCTCCACCGGATCTCACGATCCGGCTTCTGCGCCCCTGGAATGCTCCCTTACCACTCTATTAGAGTCCACAGCTTCGGCAGTATGTTTAATGCCCGTGTATTATCGACGCCGGGCCGCTTAACTAGTGAGCTATTACGCACTCTTTAAAGGAATGGCTGCTTCTAAGCCAACCTCCTAGTTGTCTGGGCAACCCAACTTTCTTTGTTCAACTTAACATACATTTGGGGGCCTTAGCTGGTGGTCTGGGTTGTTTCCCTCTCGCGACGGGACGTTATCACCCCGCCACTGACTGCCTGGTGGCTCTCTGCCGGTATTCGGAGTTTGTCTAGGGTTGGTACCCGGTGAAGGGCCCTAGCCTAATCAGTGCTCTACCTCCGGAGAGACAAAACCAGACGCTATACCTAAATATATTTCAGGGAGTACGAGCTATTTCCAAGTTTGATTGGCCTTTCACCCCTATCCACAGTTCATCCGAAGACTTTTCAACGTCTGGCGGTTCGGGCCTCCATGGGGTTTTACCCCCACTTCACCCTGACCATGGATAGCTCACTTGGTTTCGCGTCTGCCCCGCTGTACTGCACGCCCGTTTCAGACTCGCTTTCGCTGCGGCTCCTCCGCTTAGCGGATTAACCTCGCACAACAGGAGCAACTCGTAGGCTCATTATACAAAAGGCACGCCGTCAGTCCCGAAGGACCTCCGACCGCTTGTAAGCACACGGTTTCAGGTACTATTTCACTCGCCTTCTCGGCGTTCTTTTCACCTTTCCCTCACGGTACTGGTTCACTATCGGTCATACAGATGTATTTAGCCTTACCGGATGGTGCCGGCAGATTCACGCAGGGTTTCACCAGCCCCGCGCTACTCAGGATACCCGCCTCTCCGCTCGCCGTACGCCTACAGGCCTTTCACCTTCTGTGGGACTGCTTTCCAGGCAGTTTCGACTTAAGCTCGCTTCGATTATGCAGGTCCTACTACCCCGACTCCCCGTAGGAAGCCGGTTTGGGCTGCTTCCCGTTCGCTCGCCGC
>NZ_JBEDYP020000009.1:155000-175000 GCF_040117685.2 Gracilimonas sp. BCB1
AGTAAAACAAACGCTGCTGGAAGAAACCGATTATACAAATGAAGGGCAGCAAATTGAGCTATTCCGGGAGCGATTTGGCGGGATGAATATCGTTATCCCGGAGTGGATTAAAGAGTATTCCACAGATAAAGTGCTATGCATGACGTACATGGAAGGCCGGCACCTGAATGAGTTCCTTAAAGAAGACCCAACCCAGGAACAACGAAATCTATTCGGTCAGCTTTTGTGGGATTTTTTTCATCAACAAATACAAGATAAGAATTACGTACACGCAGACACTCATCCCGGAAATTTCTTATTTACTCATGATAACAAGCTGGGCGTAATTGATTTCGGTTGTGTAAAACAATTTCCTGAAGAATTTTTCATGGATTACCTGCGACTGCTGCCCACCCATTTAGATGGAGATGAAGAAGCTATTCGCAATCTATATTACAAACTAAAAGTCATTAAACCAGATTCAGATAATCCCGACAACGAAGAGGAATACTTCCGTTTTGCCCGTAATTATGGGATGACTTTCGCTGAGCCTTATAAATCTGAAGTTTTTGATTTTGGGGACGAGGAATACCGAAACAAGATTAAATACTTCACCAAAGACGCCCCCATTGGTAACGAACCTCGTGGTTCCCAACACTTCTTATACACAACCCGTGTTCATCTCGGACTTTATAATATATTGATGAAGCTCGGAGCCCGGATCAATACTTCTGACAGCAAAGAAATACTTAGTGAAATGCTGGATGTTGATTTCGAAGACATCATCGAAAACCAACCTGTTTAACTAGTTATTCAGTCTCGATCTTAGCTTTTTTCAGATAAATCTGTAAGGAATTCAGTTTTCCCGGCTCTTACTTTAGAAAAAGACGATGAACCAAACAGAAAAAACTCTCAATATTATGCCGGACCTCCAACAAGCTGAACATATACTCCATGATGTTTTTGGCTTTGAGGAATTCCGCTCCCTTCAAAAAGATATAATTGAAAACGTTCTCCGGAAACACGACACCCTAGCCGTGATGCCCACCGGTGGCGGAAAGTCGCTATGCTACCAAATTCCTGCCCTCATATTTGATGGGTTCACCATTGTTGTCTCTCCCCTAATTTCGCTCATGAAAGATCAGGTGGATCAACTCACAGCTTATGGAGTTTCTGCTTCATACCTGAACAGCTCGCTTTCGCCCCGGGATTATCAAAATACACTGGATCTTATCCGAAGAAATAAGCTGGATCTTTTATATCTGGCTCCTGAAACTCTGTTGAAAGGTAATGTCCTGAATTTGCTCACCGGACTTAATGTAGAGTGCATAGCCATTGATGAAGCTCACTGCATTTCAGAATGGGGGCATGATTTCCGGCCGGAGTACAGGCAGCTGGCTAATGTGACCAGACGATTTGAGAACGCAGTAACTTTAGGCTTAACTGCTACCGCAACGTTACGGGTTCAAAAAGACATTGCGGTATCACTGGGTCTTAAAAATGCCCATACATTTGTCGCCAGCTTTAATCGGAAAAACCTTTACCTGAATGTAGAATCTAAAAATAACGCTCTTCAGCAGGTCATAAACTTTCTGAGGCGACACGAAGGTGATTCAGGGATTATTTATTGTTTTTCCAGAAAACAAGTTGACCAACTTTCACAAGATCTGAATGCAAACGGATTCAACTCCCTACCCTATCACGCGGGGCTTGCAGAACAAGAGCGTGCAAAAAATCAGGATGCTTTTATTCGGGATGAGGTGAACATTATTGTAGCGACCATCGCTTTTGGGATGGGTATTGATAAGCCGGATGTTCGGTTTGTTGTTCACCACGACATGCCCAGGAACATTGAGTCCTACTATCAGCAAATTGGCCGCGCCGGACGTGATGGGCTGCAAGCCGATTGCCTGTTTCTGTTCAGTTATGGTGACGCCTCAAAAATCAGGTACTTTATTGACCAAAAAGCTGAAAGCGAACAGCGGGTGGCTGAGCAGCACCTTCAAAAACTGATGGAGTATGTGGAATCCCATCAATGCCGGCGTATTAAGTTACTCCAATATTTTGGGGAACATTTCAACGAACCAAATTGCGGAATGTGTGACTTCTGCACCGGAGACACCCCCGAAAAAGAAAACATCACCATTCCTGTTCAAAAGTTTCTTTCAACTATGGCACGTACCGACCAAAAATTCGGATATCACCATATCAAAAATATTCTGGTCGGTTCACGCCGCAAAGAAGTTCTGAAATTTGGGCACAATCAGCTTTCAACTTATGGAATCGGGAAAGAATTTAGCCGACCAGAGTGGAAACAACTGTATCGTGAACTGATGAAGCAGGACATCATTGTGAGAGAGTTTGAACATAAAAGTTTAAAGCTTACTCCCAAAGCCGTGGAAATCCTCAAGGGGGAACAGGAGGTTTTTGGGGTGATTGAGGAGCCCCAAAAGAAAAACCAAACCGGGGGTGCTAAATCAGAAATCGAATCGCTTGATTTCAATAAAAACCTATTTGCCTTACTTAAAGAGAAACGGATGGACCTGGCTCAACAACAGGGTGTACCACCATATGTAATTTTTGCAGATACCTCTTTGATCGAAATGGCTTATTATTTTCCCCAATCGAAAGAGAGTTTTTTGAAAGTACATGGTGTGGGACGAGCCAAAGCAGAGAAATACGGAACAGCTTTTCTAAATCCCATTATTGAGTTTTGTAAAGAACAAGGCTTGAAAGAAAGGTCCAAATCCGGGCAACCAAAGAAGAGTAAAGCCCGAAAAACACTCAGTAAAACCGGCCGGCCTTATGAAGTAGGACACATGTTTCTCCAGGGAGATACTATCACCGACATTGCCACTAAAATTGATGTAAAAGAGAGCACCGTTGTTGGCTATTTACTCAAGTTTGTTAAAGCCGGAAATAAGATACCTTCAGATAAAATATTAGGTGCCTCAAACCTCAGTAGATCTAACCTGAAAAAAGTAGAGCAAGCTTTTACCGAACATGGAACCGATATGCTTCGTCCTGTTTTTGAAGCCTTGTCTGAAAAAATAACTTATGATGAATTGAAAGTGGTGCAGCTGTACTTAATTGCTAAAGGCTGACTGTCTGCTTTTGGGCTAATCACAACGTTTTTAGGCAAATAAAAAAGCACGGGCTAAATTAACCCGTGCTTATATTCAAAAAGTGTTGCGCAGTCTTAGTCGATCCGGTTCAGATAACGGAAGAAATCACTTTCGGTTGAGAGTATTACATTGGTTTGCTCATCAATGGTTTTCACATAAGCATCCATGGAACGCATAAACGAGTACAGCTCTCTTGCCTGAGGCGATTTATTATAAGCTGCATTATAAATAGCAGCGGCTTGTGCATCGGCATTACCTCGTATGATTTCAGCTTCCCGGAAAGCTTCCGATTGAATTCGGGCAAGGTCTCTTTCCTTTTCACCGTTAATACGGGAAGCTTCACCCTGACCTTCCGACCTGAATTCATCCGCTATTCGGTTACGTTCAGAAATCATACGGTCGTACACTGTTTGGCGTACATCTTCCACATAATTTACACGCTTGATGCGGAAATCCAGAATTACAATTCCCAGATCTTTAGCCCGCTCATTTCCTTTTTCCTGGATTTCATCCTGAATGAACCCCCGTCCTGTTTCGATGGTCTCCAGCGAATCTTCCACCACTTCTAAGATAGCCGCACCGGAAGTATCCGGTTCACGATTGCTGGTTCGAACAATTTCGAGTAAATCGTGAGAGGCAATGGCATTTCGGGTTTCCCCATCCAGAATGTCATCAAGTCGGGACTGAGCTCCGCGTTCGTTGCCCAATCGCTGATAGAACTGCAGGGGATCTGTTATTTGCCATCGCGCATAAGAATCCACAAAAATGAATTTTTTGTCACGTGTTGGAATTTGGTTTCGATCTCCATCCCATTCCAGATACCGCTTTTCGAAAAAGTTGGCCGTCTGCATGAACGGAATCTTGAACTTCAAGCCCGGCTGTGTAATAGCTTCCCCAACGGGATCACCAAATTGAGTAATGATGACCTGCTCGGTTTCATGTACGATATAGAATCCATCAATAGCTGTTAAAAACAGCACTAAACCAACGACAACGGCAATAATTCCTTTTGCTTGACTCATCTTAGTTACCTCCGTCGTTTTGATTTGTTGAACTGCGGGCTCCATCTAACTGAAGCTGAAGCAGTGGCAACACATTGTTTCCGTTCTGATCTGTTATAATTTTCTTCCCCATTTTTGGTATGATATCTTCCATGGTTTCTAAAAAGATCCTTCGTTTTGTAACCTCCGGGGCTTTTATGTACTCGGAGTATAAATCGTTAAAACGAGACACTTCACCTTCGGCCGTATTCACACGCTCCGAAGCATAACCTTCCGCTCGCTGAATGGTTTCCTGAGCTTCACCTCGTGCTCTTGGGATTACACGATTGTAATCGGCCCGAGCTTGGTTAATCAATGTTTCTCTTTGCTGTTGAGCTTCATTTACGGCATTAAAAGAGGGTTTTACCGGATTCGGTGGATTGATATCCTGCAGAACTACCTGTTCTATGGTAATCCCCATTTCATATTCAGTGACCAAGGATTGAATCAATTGTTGAACCTGGATTGACACTTCGGCACGCCCAACGGTGAGTACTTCATTCACCGTACGATCACCCACAATCTGGCGCATCGCAGCTTCGGAAATATCAGATAAAGTAGATTCGGCATTACGAACTTTAAACAGGTAGCTATAAGGATCGTTTATACGATACTGAACAACCCATTCAACATCCGCAAGGTTTAAGTCGCCGGTTAGCATTAATGATTCATCTTCATATCCTGCCTTTTGATAACGGGTTTGAACCCCGGCCTGAACCGTACGATATCCAAATTCTTGTTTCAGTTGTCGTTCTACAGGAACCAATTCAACCTGATCGATAAGTGGCAGTTTATAATTCAGTCCCGGTTCAACGGTTTCTACAAATTTACCCAACCGCACTACAACTCCTACCTCTTCAGGATCAACCGTGAAGAAGGTGGAAAAGCCGAGCAGAGCAACAATCAATCCGCCAATAATAAGCCGGATGTTTTTTGAAACCTTCTCGAACTGCGGCGGTACATTAAAATCAAAATTTTGATCTTCAGCCATGTTCTGTTTTTTGTGATTAATATTATCAAAGCAACTCGCTGGCAGCCTGTTTTAATTGGTGCGATTTGCCTTATTCTTTTTTAAATCTTCAGGCATATGATAGTAGTATCATCCGCCAATTGATAGTTACTGAATTTCTGAACAGTCCGTTTTATTTCCTGTGCAATTTCATTTGCCGACAGGGTTTCCGTATCAATGGATTCTATCAGTCGCGGCACTTCATCAAAACCAAAACGTTCACCTTTTTCATTCACTGCTTCCGGCAATCCGTCTGAATAAAGCAGGAAGAAGTCACCTTTCTTCATGGTGATGGTTTCGGCATTGTATTTAACCCCTGTTTTTAGTCCTAAAGGGTAAGAAGGGGCCGGCGTATGGATGTATTCTGCAAGCCCGTTTCTTTTTAGAATAGGGCGGCAGTGTCCCGCATTGGCTATACTCATTTTCATAGAACCAAAATCATAACGAGCCAGCGCACAGGTAATAAATGTTCTTTTGTCTGTTCTCGAAAATATCGGTTCGGTAATCTGCGACAATACCTCATCCGGCATGTCTTCTTTCATTCTGGACAGCAGCAATCCACTCGTAAATACAGCCGGCATGGCCGCACGCATCGCCTTGCCCGAAACATCCACCACAGCCATGGTTAAAGATGTTACCTCGCCTTGTTCATTTTCTGAAAGTACGTAATCAAAGTAATCACCCCCTACCTCAAAAGACGGCAGAAAAAACCCATAAACATCAATTCCATCAGCTTTTGGCGGTTGAAGAGGCATCAGTTTGTATTGGCTTTCGCGAGCTATCTCTATTTCTTTTTCAACCCGCAGATGCTGGGCTATTCGTTCCTCATATTCAGGGATGTATCCGCCAACTTCGGAAACGGAGAAACCATATCGGTAAGCGATAAACCCATAAACTAATGGCCCGGCCAAAATAAATGCCTGTACCCAACTTACATAAGCTACTTCCATTGACTCAGAACCGATGTAGGGCTGTATCATATAGAACACATTGAAGAACCATAAAGCAGTACACACACTGAGTAATCCAAACTCACGAATGGCATAAATCAGTACAATGGCTATACCCAGGTAAATGGCCAGATCTTCAAATACCGAACCGCTTGTACCTATAAGACGCCCTAACACGGTTATACAAACTCCACTGAATATGATCGAAAGAATTCCGACTAACCAATCCCGTTTAACCCAATGATTAATAATGGAGTAAACAAAACCAATTTGTGCAACACACACCAGCCAGGTAACCGTCATCGCACTCATATTTATTGTAAGTAGCTTAGGCTGAATACTTGCCTCTGCAAACCCAAACTGACTATCGATTTGAATCAGGTAATCTCCCATTAAATATATCAAGGTGGACATGATCCCAATGAGAATCCCGCCAACCGCAAAACCATGGATAATACCGGCTCCTGTTTCACTGATAAAAAACTTTCGTTGCCAAAGTGCATCAATTACGTCAACCTGGCGTTGTTTCTGAGAACGGGCCAGTGCCTCCCAGCTTATATATGCCAGTGAGCCATACAGCCCAACCACCATAGCAAACAACACACTGTTTATGGTCGCACCAAATAACCCGGCATTACTCAAAAAATCATTAAACGTGTAATAAAAGAAAATGGCTCGCCATCCGTAGGTTGTAACCGCCACAACTATAAAGATCACAAGGGCACGTCTCCATTCTACCTTTCCTTTAAAAATGTTTTGAATTCCAACCGTAAAAACCAGAATAGCGAGAATAAACAGGGCTGCAAACAGGGCATATGTAAAGTATAAATCACTATCGTCCTCAATTGAGGTACTTGCTTGTAAATTTTCGGGTTCAAACTGATTCATTGCAGCGAACGACTCGATACTAAAACCAAATTCTGTCCGGAAACCAAGCTCATTATCAATTTCCCGAACTACTGGTTTCAGGTTAAGTGTCAACGTTTCGGGAGTATCAGATACATCAGGTCTTCTTTTCCAGTTTATGTCAAGGGTGTTGGCACTCCCATTTTCCAGTATCACTCTGCTATTTCGCTCTTCAAGTATTTCAAAAGAAGTGTCACCTGTGTTTTCTTCGATGATTTCGTATTTATCCAGATCATAGCCTAATGTATTTCCTACAAGCTCGCTTGCAATTGCTAACAGTGAGTCGCCTTGTAAAAAGGTAGGGTTTGGGTTTTCATCATGGGCCTTTAATCGAATCACCCTCCCCGAATTGGATACATTTACCCTAAGCCGGCCAACATCATCAAATAACTGGCCTGTAGAAGCAAACATACCGTTGTTTCTATTTCTGCTGCCTATAATTGTTTCCCAGCTTTGGATATGCACGCTTGCATTGTTCAGCTTTGCCGGATTTGTTTCATCCGTTAACGTGTCTTGAAGGGTTTTCAGGTACTTCAGATGCTGTTTGCGCATCGTCATCATAGCAAGAGTATCGGCAGAGAACCCAAGCATTGGAGCAATATCTATAAGCCGTTCTTCAACGGTTTCCTTGCTTTCAGATATAGGTCCTGCTGCGTAGAATTCTATGTCGGGACGGAGAAGAAAATAGCTCACTAACCCGGCTAATCCACAAAAAAGTAATATAAAAGTACGTCGGTTTAACAACGAAATGCGCCCTAATTAATCTTATGCCATTAATAATGGCCGGAGTTAATAGTAATAAAGAAAGCTACGATTTTTTGAATGCTTTGTTACTAACCATTTGACGAGATTTGAACAAAGTCAGTTCTTCAGTTCCTTTTCCCGGATAAATTCAATTTTAAAGATACTTCCACTGGCCTGTGAGCTGTCCAGTATTTCAAAATCTCCTTCTAACTGTTCGGCAAGCGTTCGGATTAGAGTTGAACCAAGTGAATTGGAATTGGTGAATTTATTGATATCAAAACCTTGTCCGTTATCAGAGATAACCATAGTTATTCTACCGTTATCTTCGGTCATTTTTACCTTTATATTTCCATCCTCCTGATCCTTAAAAGCATGTTTATAGGCATTCACAATCAACTCATTAATGAGCAAGGAACATGGAATGGCTTGGTTGATACTCAGCGAAATTGGCTCTACCTCTGCAGAAAGTTCAATATTCTTTTGGCCGTTCATGTGCATACTGCTTATAGCTTGCAGTAAGTCATTAACATATTTATCGTAATCAATGAAGGCCAGCGATTCGCTTTCATAAAGCATCTCATGAACCAATGCTATAGATTGGATCCGCATTTGGCTGTCGCTAAGAGCTTTTTCTACTTCCGTGTTTTTGGCACTGTAGCTTTGCAGCTGAAGCAGACCTGAAATGACAGCAAGGTTATTTTTTACCCTGTGATGAATTTCTGCCAGCATCACCTCTTTTTCTTTTAGAGATCCGCGAATTTCTTCTTCCTGTTTTTTACGTTCAGAAATATCACTGGCCACCGAAACGGTTCCTACTTTATTTCCTTGTATATCCATGAGCTCTGCCTCGGAAAACAAAACAGATAATAAATGCCCGTCTTTATGGATCAGTGAAAACTCAAAGGATTTTTTGTCTTTTCGGTTTTGCTCATACTCCTTTCCCATCTGCTTCATATTGTAAAAATCTTTCACCTGACGTTGAATCATTTCTTCAACTTTATACCCCATTAAATCAGCAGCTGCGGAATTAACCCGGATCAGGGTTCCACCATTGTCCGTTACAAATAAAGCTTCCTGAATGGATTCAATGATATTGTCGACATATGCTTTAGAAACCGTTTTTTTCTGAAGCCCGGCCGCCATTGAGTTGAATGCTTCCGATAATTCTCCGATCTCATCTTTGGAAGTCACCCCTATTCTTTCATCCAGCTTTCCTTCACCCAGTTTTTTCGCTGTTGCGCTTAGTTTTGCCAAAGGGTTTGCAATAGATCTGTAAATATAAACAGCCAGAACAATAGCCAGCAATACCGAGCTGAGCGTAGCAATATAGTTTATTAATTCTGCTCTCTCCAGTGAGTTGGTGAGCTGAACATTTCGTTGCTCCTGAATAGATAATACAAAACTCCGTAGCTGAGTTATTTCCGGTATGATGTTATTGCGAAAGTAAGGCTCAATCGAATTGATGAACATGATGTTAGCCTGCGCAAAATCTTCTTCTCCCAGATCTAACCATTGTTTTGCTATCGACTTATACACTTCATAGCTCATCAGCAGTTCATTCACATCCTCCGGTAACCGCTGATCCTGAACCAGCAAAGCCTCCAATTTTGCGAAGGCCGCTTCAAACTGCTCCAGCTCTCCCTCAAATTGCGATATGAGGGCTACCACAGCCGGGAGCTCCTGAACCGTATCGTAGTTTTTTTCTACTACCAGTGCCTCTCTTATTCCATTCAAAAAAATCAGGCTTTGGAATAGGCTGCGCTCCATTTCACCTGTATAAATCACAACCTCAGAAGCTTCATTGACCGACCGTAGCTGTTCCTGCCTTATTTCCGAAGTGAATTGATCAGAAATAAACCCAACAACAGCCAACAACAAACTGATGCATATAAAGCCAATGATAATTTTTGTACCGAGTCTCAAGCCTGATAAAAATTAAAGAGTTGAACGCCTTCAATTATAGAGCTTCCTCGCAGAAAACTCTATGATCTTAAAATTAAAAAAGACTCATGTAACAATTGGCTCCAAACTTAGAAAGAGAGCAATTCCTCTATCTTACCGGTAATTTTTTCGGTAGTTGGAAGCACTGAGTTCATCAGGTTAACATTATAAGGAACAGGGATATCGGGCATGGTTATACGTTCAACCGGTGCATCCAGGTAAGTGAAGGCTTCACGCACAAGAACTGCTGCAATCTCTGCTCCGAACCCGGCTGTTTTGTTGTCCTCATGAACAATCAAACAACGGTTTGTTCGCCGAATGGAATCCAGAACAGCCTCTTTATCCCAGGGCATCAAAGTCCTTAGGTCCAGTACATCTGCAGATACTCCCAGTTTTTCTACTGCGGCTTCACTTCGTTCACACATAGCTCCCCATGTAACAATGGTAAGCTCCTCTCCTTCTCTCAGCTTTTTTGCTTTTCCAAATGGTACAATAAATTCATCACCCGGATATGGCTTTCGTGCATATTTGGCATCTAACAAATTACGGTGCTCAAAAAAGACCGTTGGGTTATTGCTTCTCATCGCTGATCTGAGCAAACCAACTGCATCTTCGGCGTTGCTTGGCATGGCTACCTGCCATCCGATGGCGTGAGTAAAAAACACTTCGTTACTCATACTGTGCCATGGATCACCACACTTGGCGAATCCGCCGGGCATACGAACTACAATGGGTGCAGCAAAACGATTGGCCGTTCTCCAACGTGTAGTTCCACAGTTGTTGAGCTGCTCTGTTGCCGGATCTGCATATTTCCTGAATTGAATCTCAGCTACCGGCATTAAGCCTGAATATGCCAAACCAACGGCCCGCCCTATAATTCCTTCTTCCGAAAGACTGGTATCGAAAACTCGATCTTGTCCAAATTCTGACTGAAGGTCCATGGTTGCTGCATGTACCCCGCCTTTCATCCCAACGTCTTCCCCAAAAACCATTACCCTTGGGTTGGTTTCAAGCTCATACTTCAGCGTACGGCGGATCGCTTCCACAATGTTAATACGCTGCTTTTCGGGCTTCGCTTCTTCAGTCGACTCCGGAAACTCATGACCTTCAACAGCAAGTCCTCCAATGGTCTGGATTTCATCTTCTGCGAAAGCAAATTTTTCAGTTTGGGATGTATCCGGTTGAGGACGATTCAATGCTGCTTCTGCCGCTTCTTCAATTGTCTCTTTTGCTTTCTTTTCCCAGTTTTTCCAGGTTTTTTCCGTGATCTGATCCGGCACCATATAGGCTTTTAGTTTTTCAAGAGGATCATTCTTCTTTTCTTTTTCGACTAACTTGTCATCTTTATACGCCTGGTTATCCTGATAAGAATGGCCGTTTAGTCTTGGAACCGTTAAACGAATAAGAGCCGGGCCTTTTCTTCCCCGAACGTAGTCGACGGATTCTTCCAGTAACGATGCCGCTTCTTCCGGATCGGTTCCGTCGCCGTCATAGATCTTCAGGTTATTAAATGACTGAAGATTGTTACTGATCTTACCACCCGGTGTCTGATATTCGCTTGTTACGGAAATACCATACCCATTGTCTTCAATATAGAATAACACGGGCAGGTTTTGTGTAGTAGCAATTGTCAGTGCCGACCAGAAACCATTTGTTGCAACCGAACCGTCACCACCTAGAATTACAGAAATGGCTTTGTCATACTCTTTTTCTTTGAGCACTTTTTTACGGTATTCAATCCCCTGTGCCCAACCAATGGCAGGTGTGTATTGGGAACCTACATCCCCGGCCATGGGTAATACTTTTGGGGCGTCGGCATCCGGTTTATTGCACACCACCCCGATATCACGCCCATCGCTATAACCGCCCGACTTACCCATGGGCGCTGCCATGGCATCTTCTTCAGAAAGACCAAGCGTAAGTAACAGTGGACGGGAACGATAATACGCACTCGCAGAGTCGTGCTTATTTGTAAGCAACTTCCCTAATAAAATCTGGCCAAGTTCATGACCTCGAGCCGAAAACTGGTACAATACTTCTTTATTAGGAACCAGCTCATTTTCTTCCTTATCGTCCATTGCCCTTGAGGTAAGCATAAGCCGGGCAACGTCTTTCCAGTCAACGTCTTTAGTTGTTTTGTTTTTCTTCTTTGATGCCGTTTTTTTTCTGGCCATAAATAAAACTCTTTACTGCTTACTTCTTAGTTACTTCTAAAAATGATTGTTCGAAATGATCCATTTCTTCAGACAAACCTACTGTAATCCTGATACAATTCGGCAATCCAAAAGCATTGATTCGGCGCAGAATCACTCCCTTTTCCAGCATGTTTTGGGTAAACTCAATCGCTTCATCTTCTGATGGAAGAACCATCATCACCGAATTTGAAATTGATTTAACGTAATCCACATTATGCTTATCAAAAAATTTATACAAACGCTCCTTACTTTCTTCTACAACATCAATGCTTTTTTGCAGAAACTCATGATCGTTGTATGCTGCGAGAGCGGCTGCTTGTCCCAGGGTTGTAGGCTCAAAAGTTAGCTTTGTCTTCATCATATTACTGATGAATTCTTCATTGGCAATGGCATATCCCACTCTGAATCCAGCAAGTCCATAAGCTTTCGAAAATGTTCTTAATACAATGATATTGTCATGCTCATAATCCAGAGCTTGTGGATAATCCTCAACGCCCTTTGTGTACTCGAAGTAGGCTTCGTCCATCACCACAAGCACATCTTCCGGTACTTGCTTCATGAACCATTCAAATTCTTCCTTGTTGATATAAGTACCGGTAGGGTTATTGGGGTTGGCAATATACACCATTTTGGTATGCTCATCGATGGCATTGGCAATGGCTTTTACATCATAGCGGTAATCCGGCGTCATCGGAATTCTTTTCAGGTGAACTCCCCGAACACCAATCTGCACAAAAAATCCCACGAAGGTCGCATCGGCCGTTACAGCGTTTTCCTTATTCAGAAAGAACGTTTTACAGAGAATGGAAATAATACTTTCTGATCCGGAAGCAAGTAACACGTTTTCGCTTTTCACCCCATTTCGTTCTGCAATGGCCGCACGAAGTTCTCTGGCAACCGGATCCGGATAATCCTGAATTTCTTTAAACGCCTCATCAATTGCATTTTTTACTTTTGGGCTGCATCCCAATCGGTTCTCGTTGGAAGCAAGTTTGGCTATTTTGGTGGGTTTGTATAAATCTGCTACTTCTGCAATAGTTTTACCCGCAACATAAGGTTTTAGTGTTTCTATATTACTGGGTACTAACGGTTTACCAGTTTTTGTAGTCATTAAGCCTTAACTTACTATTTAGGATTTCTAACAGTGTGCAAATTTACCACTAAAAAAGCGCTTTTTCCAAGCTCGCTCCAACTTATCCGAACTATTTGTAAATGCAATTGTTTTCACCTTTAAATCATCTAATCAAATCCACAATCATTTTATGAGTAAGACGATTTTAGTTACCGGTGCCAGCCGCGGTATAGGGTATGAAACTGCATTAAAGCTGGCCTTAGAAAACAATACCGTAATTGCTACTGCCCGGTCTGAGGATAAGTTACAGAAACTATCAAATGCTGCGGAAAATGGGACAATCATTCCGATTACAGCCGACCTCACCAAATCGGAGGATATCGGCAAAATTGCTGAAGCGGTAGAGGACACCGATGGATTGGACGGGTTAATTAATAATGCCGGGGCCGTTCACCGGGAAGCTTTTATGGATACCAACATTGAAGTATTCAAAAAACTTATGGATGTGAATGTATATGGGATTGTTCGACTTACCCAGACATTGAAACCTCACATGAATAAAGGAAGTCACATACTTAACATTTCCAGCATGTCAGGTTATCAGGGGAGCCTGAAGTTTGGAGGATTATCAGCATATGGAGCGGCCAAAGCGGCAGTGGTTGGCTTATCGGAAGTACTGAGTGCAGAATTCGCAGAAGATAACATTGCCGTTAATTGTTTGTGCATCGGGGCAGTACAAACCGAAATGCTGGAAAATGCCTTTCCCGGTTTTGAAGCCCCCGTTTCTCCAAAGCAGATGGGTGATTATATAGCCAACTTCATCTTAACAGGCCATCAATTTTATAACGGAAAAGTATTACCGGTAGCATTAAATGATCCGGGTTAGTACAGGATGGTATTGGCATTTATTATTTACTAACTTCGGTAAAACCAAAAAAAACTAAGAGACTCTAATGCGTATACTTTCAGCATTATTACTTTGCTTCACAATTATCTTTTCAGCATACGAAGAAACTAAAGGTCAAACCATTGAGCTTCTGGCTGGTAATACACTGAACGGAGCTGTAAACGGGACTTTATTAGGAGGGGCTACGATGGCTTTAAATAATAGCTCTGATTTTGCTCCTTTACGTGTTGGGGTCGGGCTTGGAACTTTATATGGAGTTGGAGTGGGAGCTTACGACATTGCCTCTTCAGGTGGACAGCAGCTGATTGTGCAGGGTTTATTTAATGATGGAAACAACACCAGCATTATTGTTTTACTGGATACTTTTTATGGAGCCGCTGCAGGTGCTGTGGTTACTACTTCCGTGATGTTGGTTGCTAATGAACCGTTAGTAGAAGGATTGCAATATGGAGCGGGAATTGGTGCCTGGGTGGGTTTCGGAGTTGGACTTATTGATGCCTTTGCCCTGTCAAAGCGAGTTACCCCCACCAGTACTGCAATGAAGAGTTCAGTTCCTTCGGCTGATGGATTAGTTGGTATTCGATTTAATGATAAAACCAGCCTTGGATTGGTTTCGCCTACAATAACCACGACCTATCAAACAACCGATAGCGGTTTATCGCGCAAGTTTAACCCTTCTGTGAACTTGTTAAACCTAAAGGTTAATCTTTAGGCTCTGCCAGTTTTTTAATAATTGCCTTCGTTGTTTCCATATGTCCGGAAAGTGAATGGTGCAGGCCGTCGGGAAGGTAGTTCCATGCATTAGGCTCATCCTCACCCATTCGTTTTGCCGTGGCATCTACAATAGCTCCTTGTTTACCGGAAACCACGTCTTGAACCGGACCTAAATCTTCAGGTTTAATCGTGAAATCGTAAAGCAGATTCTCTTCCAGCATTTCATCTATAACGGGAGCAGGTGTAATCCAGATCAATGGGTTTTCCACTCTTGATTCCAATACTGATTGGATGGTCTCTATATTCTCCCAGGTTTCGGAAAGAGGTAACAACGTTCGGTCCGGAGCGATATTCAAACGCTGAGCATCAAATGTACCCAAAGCTACAATCACCCAATCCGGCTCATGAACTACCACATCCCGGTCAATTCGGCGAAGAGCTTCAGCGGTTGTATTGTAAGAAACACCTGCGTTAATGAAATTGAAGTTGGCCTTTTCCACCGAAATTTCCAGTACATGTTTTAAAATAGTAAACCAGCCTTGTGCATCTTCCGTGTTTGAGTCACCGAAGGCTACTATAGTCTCCTCATCATCCATGGGTAGCTTATCAAGGCAATCAACAATTTCGTCTTCTTTCAGGATTTCAAGAGCAGCCTGCCTGGCATTTTCATCATAGTTCTCTCTGTACTCTTTTAGCTCTTCTTCTGTAATTCCAAATAAACCGGCTTCCGATTTTGAGTCATTTTTTCCGGGGAAAAGAGGAATTCTTTTCGCAATGTGATAGAAAGGCAGCATGAACTGCTCAAGAATTCCTTTTTCTTCGTCGGTCGCTTTTTTACTCGCCATTTTGTTATGTGTATTCTTTTATAAGTTTGTCTGCTAATTTTTTAACGCCGGAACCTGCATTCTCTCTGTAGTGCTCCCAGCTATCGAAGTCATATAGTTGAGGATCGGATGGATCAATGATGTATTTTGGGATATGTGTTTGTGCATAATCAATTAATCCTGCTGCCGGATAAACTACTAACGAAGTGCCCACAACAATAAGGATATCAGCTGTAGAAACTTCGATGGCTGCAGGTTCTATCATAGGCACCATTTCTCCAAACCAAACTACATGCGGCCGTAACTGAGCACCATCCTCGGCAGTATCGCCCAACTTGATAGGATCAGAACCAATATCAATGACAATAGATTCATCCTCCACACTTCGTGCCTTTCTAAGCTCGCCGTGTAAGTGCAAAACCTGGTTTGATCCGGCTCGTTCATGCAAATCATCAACGTTTTGTGTAACCACAGAAACATCGAAATGACTTTCAAGTTCAGCTACTGCTTTATGTGCTGCATTGGGTTCGGCTTCCGCAGCTTGTTCTCGTCTGAGATTATAAAAATTGAGAACATTTTCTGGATCATTATTCCAACCTTGTATAGAAGCCACTTCGTTGATGTCGTATCCTTCCCAAAGTCCACCGGCATCCCTGAATGTAGAAAGGCCGCTCTCTGCACTAATTCCGGCCCCGCTAATTACTACGATCTTTTGATCAGGCATTCACCATTGAAAGTTTAAACCAGGAACTGTCCATTTTATACTCTTCCACCACATCAGCATTACCGCCGTACTTATACGTTTGCATGATAGTGTTTACTTCGTCCTGCAATGTCTTGATGGCATTTTGGATCAGTTCGTTATTAAATCCCTGATCGCCAAGGCTGAGGGTAAACTCCATGGAAATAATGCGGCCTAAAGCTCTGCCAAGTTCTACCAACTTACGTTGTGGCATTTTGGGGTCAAGCTCAAAATTCAACCGTTCTTTAAAATATTCTGAAGAACGTGATGTCAGATGGAATTCGCTCAAAAAGTCATGCAGGTTATTGTTTTTCAACTTTCGCATCATCTTCAGAACCGACTCACTGATTTGCTGATAAAGAATGTCATTAGAGCCTTCAAAAATTTGAAACGGACGACTGTCAATAACCGAACGACCAGCTATGCTATCCAATCGGTAGCCCATAGCTCCCTTCAATTGCAAAAGTGATTGTGATGCACGTTGCATGTAATCAGTTACCAGTGCTTTGATAGCATTAGCCTCCAAATCCAGCCTTGAAGTATTTTTCTCTAGCGGGATATTAGTACTGGTAAAATTGCACATCGCAGAACAAACCGTGAAATATGCCTGAATTTCAGATAAACGGCTTTTAACCTGATCGTAATTGATTAAGCTTTGCCCACCTACAAACCGTTCTTTGCAATGCTCCATGGCTTCATCCATCATACGGCGAAGGAAACCCATCCCCATTCCGGGAAACTGCAGCCGGCTTCTGTGAAGAAGGTCAAGCATCATGGTAACCCCTGTACTCTTGGGCTGAAGCTTGTGAGATTCATCAACTTTAATATCAATTTTGTTCTTGCCGTAAGGCAGCATATAAAGTCCAAGATTGTTGTAGTATTCTTCTACTTCAATACCTCCGTTTCGGGTATCGTGGATAAAGAAAGAAATGTCCCGGCCCAAATCACCTTTGTCATTCATATTTCTTGCCGTAATCAACCAATAATCTGCCATACCGGTTAATCCGCCCCAGTGCTTGGTACCTTCGATCTTATAGGTTTCATCCCCTACCTTTTGATAGGATGTCTGCATTTTAAGAGCATCGGAACCATAGTCCGGCTCTGTAATCATCAGCCCACCTAATTTGTTTGAGTTGATTACGCGATCAAATATATCCTTCTTTACTTCTTCATTGGCATAATTAGCCACGGGCTGTAAAAATAATGCCCCGTTTATTCCCATCATGAGAGATAAAGGAAGAGACTCATAAGAGCTGGCCTCCAGCATTGCGAGTGCTTCTGCGGTATTCCCTCCATAACCACCGTAAACAGATGGTATAAATGCTCCAAGGGGAGACAAATCCATAATTTCATTTAAGGTCGACTCTTCAATTCCCCTTACCAGTGTATTTTCTTCTGCTTCGCTACTCTCAGAAAAAATATCGAATAGCTTTTGTTTGTAGTTTTTCAGGAATTTTTGGAAATCCATTGCCATAACTTCTGCTTAGTTTAATATCACTTTATTAACAATACTATTTAATATAAGCATTCCTGCGTGGGTTTTCTGTAATAGTTTTTACAAAATAGCTTGTCTTATAGTCAAAAAAAAAAGCCTCTTCGGATGGCGAAGAGGCTTGGGTAAAAAAGGAAGAAGGCGACGACCTACTCTACCCCTTGTGGGAGTACCATCGGCGCTGCAGGGCTTAACGTCCGTGTTCGGGATGGGAACGGGTGGGACCCCTGCGCTAGAGTCACCTTCAATAAAAATCAGTATGTACTTCGTATCAAAAAAAAAAGTTCTTTGACATGATGAGCCAGCAATAGTAACGGGGTTTATAAACTTAGCTGATTACAGGGGGCTGCACGGGGACCCGTGCAAACCATATAACCGAAGCCAGTGGCCTAATTAGTATAGCTCGGCTAACCATGTTACCATGGGTACACCTGCTACCTATCTACCTGGTCGTCTTCCAGGAGGCTCTTAGGGAATACTTATCTTGGAGCGTGCTTCGCGCTTAGATGCATTCAGCGGCTTATCACTTCCGCACATAGCTACCCTGCGATGCATGCGACCACACAACAGGTACACTAGCGGTGCGTCCACTCCGGTCCTCTCGTACTAGGAGCAGCTCTCCGCAATATTCCTACGCCCACAGCAGATAGAGACCGAACTGTCTCACGACGTTCTGAACCCAGCTCGCGTACCGCTTTAATTGGCGAACAGCCAAACCCTTGGGACCTTCTCCAGCCCCAGGATGCGATGAGCCGACATCGAGGTGCCAAACCTCCCCGTCGATATGAACTCTTGGGGGAGATAAGCCTGTTATCCCCGGAGTACCTTTTATCCTTTGAGCGATGGCCCTTCCATGCGGTGCCACCGGATCACTAAACCCAACTTTCGTTCCTGCTCGACCTGTGTGTCTTGCAGTCAAGCACCCTTATGCTTTTACACGCTACGCACGATTGCCAACCGTGCTGAGGGTACCTTTGGGAGCCTCCGTTACTCTTTAGGAGGCGACCGCCCCAGTCAAACTACCCACCATACACTGTTCCTCCGTTGCCCGGAGGTTAGAATTCACCTGAGGCAAGGGCGGTATTTCACTGGGCGACTCCCCCAACCTAGCGATCAGGGTTCAAAGTCTCCCGCCTATGCTACACATGCATCCGGTAAAGCCAATGTAAAGTTGTAGTAAAGGTTCACGGGGTCTTTTCGTCCCGCTGCGGGTAATCGGCGTCATCACCGATACCACAATTTCACCGAGCTCATGGCTGAGACAGTGCCCAAATCGTTACACCATTCGTGCAGGTCGGAACTTACCCGACAAGGAATTTCGCTACCTTAGGACCGTTATAGTTACGGCCGCCGTTTACTGGGGCTTCAGTTAAGGGCTTCGCCGAAGCTAACCCCCTTCTTTAACCTTCCAGCACCGGGCAGGTGTCAGTCCCTATACATCGCCTTGCGGCTTAGCAGAGACATGTGTTTTTGGTAAACAGTCGTTTGGGCCTTTTCACTGCGCCCCGAACGCCCGAAGACGCCCAGGGGATCCTTCTCCCGAAGTTACGGATCGAATTTGCCTAGTTCCTTAGCCATGAATTACTCGAGCACCTTAGGATACTCTCCTCACCCACCTGTGTCGGTTTGGGGTACGAGCGGGTTGTACAAACTACGACGCTTTTCTCGGCAGCGGGATTACCTCCACTATCTCCTTGCCCGCAGGCTCAGAGTTACTGTCGGGGTTCAGCCTTAACGGGAAGCGGATTTGCCTGCTTCCCAGCCTACGCCCTTTAACGTGCATTCGTCAGCACGCGGGAGTGTCACTTCTGCGTCACGCCTTAGCCTGGCGTACAACTCGGTACCGGAATATTGAACCGGTTTGCCATCGGCTTCGCCTTTCGGCTACACCTTAGGTCTCGACTAACCCTGATCCGATTAGCGTTGATCAGGAACCCTTGGGTTTATGGTGGACGGGTTTCTCGCCCGTCTTCTCGTTACTCATGCCTACAGTTTCGCTTCCAGGGGCTCCACCGGATCTCACGATCCGGCTTCTGCGCCCCTGGAATGCTCCCTTACCGCTCTCTTGAGTCCACAGCTTCGGCAGTATGTTTAATGCGCGGTGTTCTGGACGCCGGGCCACTTAACTGGTGAGTACTACGCACTCTTTAAAGGAATGGCTGCTTCTAAGCCAACCTCCTAGTTGTCTGGGCAACCCAACTTTCTTTGTTCAACTTAACATACATTGGGGGCCTTAGCTGGTGGTCTGGGTTGTTTCCCTCTCTCGCGACGGGACGTTATCACCCCGCCACTGACTGCCTGGTGGCTTCTGCCGGTATTCGGAGTTTGTCTAGGGTTGGTACCCGGTGAAGGGCCCTAGC
>NZ_JBEDYP020000009.1:180000-193064 GCF_040117685.2 Gracilimonas sp. BCB1
ATGCTATAGTTGCTCATAATAGATCTTAAAATTTTTAAAATTACTTAGAGTAAAGCTCAACAATAAGCTGAACATTAATATTCTCAGGTATTTCTTCCATGGTAGGAACATAAAGCATCTTACCTGATCTTGACTTCGGATCTGTTTCAACCCACTTGTATTTATTTCTCGAGGATCCATCCAGGGAGTCTTCAATAATCTCAAGATTTCTTGACTTCGGACGAATAGAAACAACGTCTCCCGGACTCATCTCGTATGACGGAATATTAACTATTCCACCGTTCACAACAACGTGCTTGTGAGTAACCAGCTGTCGAGCCTGACGGCGTGTTCTGGCAAATCCCATTCTGAAAACAGTATTATCCAAACGACTTTCCAAGGCTTGCAGCAGGTTTTCACCGGCTACACCACTTTTAGCAGAAGCCGCTTTAAATAAATTACGGAATTGCTTTTCGAGCAACCCATACGTGTATTTTGCTTTCTGCTTTTCTTCGAGCTGGATGGCGTACTCAGACTTTCTGTTAAATCTGGAACGACCATGCTCACCTGGTCCGTATGGTTTACGCTCTAAAGCTTTACTTGGCCCAAAGATTGGCTCTTTGAATCGTCTGGCTTTCTTTTGTTTTGGTCCTCTATATCTTGCCATTATACAGTCTTCTTACTATTAAACTCTTCTTCGTTTTGGTGGCCGGCATCCATTATGTGGAAGCGGTGTGCGGTCTTTGATGGAAGTAACTTCCAATCCGGAACTTGCCATTCCACGAACCGCAGCTTCTCGACCTGAACCAGGTCCTTTTACAAATACTTCCACTTTGCGCAGACCCATTTCGTGTGCGGTCTTAGCAGCTGTTTCAGCACTTAACTGAGCGGCATAAGGGGTGTTTTTTCTGGATCCCTTAAAACCTTCTTTTCCGGCAGATGACCACGAAACTACGTTCCCATCAGCGTCGGTTATGGTTACGATCACATTATTGAAAGTAGCTTTAACAAAAGCCATTCCGTTAGGATCGCTAAGTTGTTTTTTCTTTTTACGCTTTGCAGCTAAAGATGCTTTTGGTTTGTTTTTAGCCATGGGTTATCTCAATTTCAATATTATTTGGCAACCTTCTTCTTACCGGCAACCGTTTTCTTCTTACCTTTTCGAGTACGGGCGTTGGTTTGCGTACGCTGGCCTCTTACCGGTAAACCGCGACGGTGACGAACACCCCGGTAGCTACCGATTTCGATCAGGCGACGAATATCGCCATTTACTTCGCTGCGAAGCGCACCTTCAACTTTGTACTCCTCGTCAATGAGTGTACGAAGTGCACTTACTTGCTCATCTGTCCAGTCCTGAACATTGACATCCTTATCGATGTCCAATCGTTCAAGAATTTCAGCTGCTTTAGAGCGGCCGATTCCATAAATGTAAGTAAGGCTGATTATGCCTCTTTTCTGTTTTGGTAAATCTATTCCAGCAATACGTGCCATATAAATACTCGGTTATTCTATTAGCCCTGACGCTGCTTATGGCGTGGGTTCTTCTTGTTAATCACGTAAAGACGGCCTTTACGTCGTACAATTTTGTCGTCTGAACTTCTTTTCTTAACTGATGAACGTGTCTTCATGACAACCTCTTTATTTGTATCTGTAAGTTATTCTTCCTTTAGATAAATCATAGGGCGACATTTCTACTGCCACTCTATCTCCCGGGAGAATTTTAATGTAATACATCCGCATTTTACCTGATACGTGAGCCAATATCTCATGCCCATTATCTAACTCAACGCGAAATTGTGCGTTAGGTAATGCTTCTATTATTTCTCCATCTTGTTTTATCGGCTCTTGTTTAGCCATAATACAATATGTTATTTTCGTTTTTATCCGAGAGCTCAGCAATATAATCAAAAGTACTGAGAATTTCAGCCTTGTCTTCACGAATTACAATGTCGTGTTCGTAATGAGCGGCTAAACTCCCGTCGGCTGTAACTACTGTCCAGCCATCGTTCAATGTTTTCGTTTTCCAAGAACCCATGGTAATCATTGGTTCCACAGCGAGTGTCATTCCAGACCGGAGTCGCTCGCCTTTTCCTTTCTTTCCAAAGTTAGGCACAGATGGATCTTCATGCATTGCTTTTCCAATACCGTGCCCTACTAATTCTCTGACTACTCCGTAGCCTTCATTTTCACAGTGGGTTTGTATGGCGTTTGCCAGGTCGCCCATTCTATTTCCATGAACAGCTTGCTCAATCCCTTTGTAAAGAGATTCTAGAGTAGTTCTCAATAATTTCAAAGTCTCATCATCACACTCGCCAACTGCAAATGTATAAGCATGGTCACCAAAGTAACCATTCTTCTCAACTCCACAATCAACGGAAACGATATCACCTTCTTTCAATTCCCTTTCACCCGGTATTCCGTGAACAACTTCTTCATTAATCGAAATACAAAGTGTTGCCGGAAATTCGCTTCCTTTTGGGCCATATCCTTTAAAAGCAGGACGCCCTTTTTCTTTAGCGATATACTCTTCGGCAATTCTGTCGAGCTTTCCTGTTGTAACGCCCGGCTCAATATGTTTTCCAACTTCAGCCAGTGTTCTTGAGACAATCAATGCACTTTCGCGCATCTTCTCAATTTCGGATTCACTCTTCAGGTAAATCATTTATGCTCTTCGCCGGCCTTTAATTCTACCTGTTTTCATAAAGCCATCGTAATGACGCATCATTAGGTGGCTTTCAATCTGTTGAAGTGTATCCAAAGCAACCCCAACGATAATTAACAAACTGGTTCCTCCGTAAAAAAGAGCGAAGCCAGGTGTAACTCCAAACAGCCCTACTGCAATAGCCGGGAGGATAGCTACAAAAGATAGAAACAAAGAACCCGGAAGGGTAATCTTAGTCAAAATATTGTCAATGAACTCAACGGTTTGTTTACCCGGACGAACACCTGGAATAAAACCACCTTGTCGTTTCATGGTATCGGCCATTTCCTTAGGATTGATGGCGATAGCTGTATAGAAAAACGTAAAGAATACACA
The DNA here is from genome assembly GCF_040117685.2 of Gracilimonas sp. BCB1. Taxonomy (NCBI): domain Bacteria; kingdom Pseudomonadati; phylum Balneolota; class Balneolia; order Balneolales; family Balneolaceae; genus Gracilimonas; species Gracilimonas sp. BCB1. Next base: position 183,017 of record NZ_JBEDYP020000009.1, read on the forward strand.
TACAAAGAAAAATACAATCGAATATGTGAGTCCTGTAAAATCAACCGACCATTGGGTCAAAAACTGTACGGTCTGGTTCTCCGGAAAGAAAGAACCAATCGTACTTGGAATAAACATGATAGACTGCGCAAAGATAATCGGCATTACACCTGCAGCATTAACTCGGAGTGGTAAGTATTGTGTTGTACCACCATATACTTTTCGCCCAACTACTCGTTTTGCATACTGAACGGGAATTTTACGGGTTCCCTGGGTCAGCATTACAACGGCAGCTATTACCAATATTAATGCAGCTACTTCGATGATAACCAGGATTGCATTCGCTTTGGTTGTAACTTCGTTATAAAAGTTTGCAGGAAGTGCGGCTATAATACCGATCATGATAATCAGAGAAATACCGTTACCGATTCCTCTTTCACTAATTCTCTCTCCCAGCCACATTACGAAAACCGTACCGGCTGTCAACACAATCATTGATGTAATAACAAAGAAAAACTCGTTTACTACAATAGCTTGCGGGGCTGTCGACATCAGGTTGATGGAAAAACCAATAGCCTGAACAAGCGTAATACCTACCGTGCCGTATCGTGTCAGCCGGGTAATCTTACGCCGCCCTTCTTCTCCTTCGCGTTGCAGCTTCTGGAAATAAGGAACAACAGCTCCCATCAACTGAATGATAATAGCAGCGGTGATATAAGGCATAATTCCAAGAGCAAATACACCGGCTCTTGAAAAAGCACCTCCCACAAATAAATCAAATAAGCCCAACAAACTACTGGCAGCATTGCCTGTATTGTTGATCAACTGATTTGCATCTACACCGGGCAGTGTAATGTAACTACCAACACGGTAGATCATTAAGATTCCAACCGTATAAAGAATACGATTCTTAAGATCTTCAATTTTAAATATGTTGCGGAAGTTTTCTATCAGACTCATTCGCCGTCTACACTATAAGTTTTACACCAAAGTTAATGATCCACCAGCTGCTTCTACCTTTTCACTGGCAGACTTACTTGCGGCATGTACTTCAATTTCAATTTTATGTTCTAGTTCACCACGTCCGAGAAGTTTAACTTTTTCTCCTTCGCTAGCCAAACCGGAATTGATTAATTCATCCAGCGTAATTGTTTTGTTCAGCTTTCCGGCTTCAATAAACTCGCTAACCGTGTGTACATTAATTACACGGTATTCTTTGCGGTTTATATTAGTGAAACCAAATTTTGGCAAACGTCGCTGAAGGGGCATTTGACCACCTTCGAACCAGGCACGTTGCTTGTGACCAGAACGAGATTTCTGTCCGTTATGTCCACGGCCAGATTGCTCTCCACGTCCGGAACCTTGTCCACGTCCCACACGCTTGGTGTTTTTCTGATTTGGGATCGGTGCTTTTAAATTGCTTAAGTCCATCGTCAAATTCTTTAGATATTATCCTTCAAATACTTTGTTCAGAGAAATATCTCTTCTCTGTGCAACTTCAACAGGATCAGTCAATTCTTTCAGAGCAGTAAAAGCTGCTTTCACCATATTATGGGGATTTGAAGAACCCTGAGATTTAGATAAAATATTGTGTACACCTGCAACGTCAAGCAGAGCTTTAACAGCACCACCTGCAATTACACCCGTACCTTCAGCGGCCGGACGTAACAATACTTTTCCGGCACCTGCTTTACCAACTATAGGATGGTAAATACTTTTCGTTTTGGTTAAAGGTACGCGGATCAGGTTTTTCTTGGCATTATCAAAGCCTTTCTGGATAGCATCCGAAACTTCATTTGCTTTTCCAAGTCCATGTCCACATACACCGTCACCGTCTCCAACTACTACAATAGCGTTGAAACTAAAACGACGTCCACCCTTCACAACTTTGGCTACACGATTAACGTGAACCAATTTCTCTTCAAGGTTCAGGTTTGCAGCAGGTATAGATTGTTTTCTTCTTATTTTAGGCATTGTTTATCCCAATTCAATTAAAAGTCTAATCCACCATCGCGGGCGCCTTCAGCAGCAGCCTTCACGATGCCGTGATATTTATAACCACTTCGGTCAAATACCACTTTATTAATTCCTTTGTCCTGAGCGAGTTTTGCAATTTCAGACCCTGCTTCTTTTGCATTGTCAACACCGGTATCGGCTTTTGAGGCTGCAAGTGTTACACCGTCAAGGTCGTTTACCAATTGCAGATAGGTGTATTTATTACTTTTGAATACGCTCAATCTTGGACGCTCGGCTGTACCTTTTATGGTAGAACGGATACGTCTTCTGATCTTACTTCTTCGCTCTATTTTCTTTTGTTGTCTTTTATCCATTATTCAAACCTCTATTTAGCAGCTGATTTACCGGCTTTACGACGAACCTGCTCACCCAGATATCTGATTCCTTTACCTTTGTAGGGCTCAGGTTTTCTGAATGATCTGATTTTAGCAGAAATCTGTCCTACCAATTCTTTGTCAACTCCGGAGATAACAAGGATAGGGTTTTTACCAGACTTGGTATCCACTTCCATATCAATTCCTTCCGGTGGCACAAAGAAAATCGGGTGAGAGTAACCCAGGTTCAATTCCAATACATCGCCATTCATAGCGGCACGGAATCCAACGCCAATGATTTCTAATTTTTTAGTGTAGCCTTCCGATACACCAACCACTGCATTATTCACAAGGGAACGAAACAGACCATGAAGAGCACGGTGCTCTTTCTGGTCAGTAGCTCTTTTAATCAAAAGCTCATTTTCATTCTTTTCAATTGTAATTTCCGGGTGAATTCGGAGTGTGTTGGTTCCTTTTTCTCCTTTAAAAGTTGCGATGTTATCAGCACTAATGCTGAACTCAACTTTATCAGAAATAGGTACCGGTAAATTTCCAATTCGAGACATAGTTCAAAAACTGTTTATTAATAAATGGTGCACAAAATCTCGCCGCCTACATTAAGCTTGCGAGCTTCTTTATCGGTCATTACACCTTTTGATGTTGAAAGAATCACAATTCCCAGGCCATTTTGAGCACGCGGCACTTCATCGCCACCTTTATATACTCGTAAACCCGGCTTAGAGAGTCTTTTCATTTGTCGGATTACAGGATGTCCGTAAGAGTCATATTTCAGAAACATACGGATGATACCTTGCTTACCGTCTTCAATATCAATGTATTTCGAGATATATCCTTTATCAGCCAGAATCTTAGTCATGGCTCGCTTCAGTTTAGAAGCGGGGATATCTACTCTGCGATGCCCGGCTTGTTGGGCATTCCTAATTCGTGTTAAATAATCTGCAATAGGATCAGTCATCGATTCCTTAGTTAAATTTACCAGCTTGCTTTTCTTACGCCAGGAATCTTACCTGCAAGGGCAAGTTCACGAAACTTGATTCGTGAGATTCCATATTTACCAACATAACCACGGCTTCTGCCAGTGATACTGCATCGGTTACGAACCCGTGTAGGGCTTGCATCACGAGGCAGTTTTTGCAGGCCTTCATAGTCGCCGGCTTCTTTCAGCTTACGACGCTTTTCGGCGTACTTCTTTACAGTTTCTTTTCTTTTTTTGTTACGTGCTATCCAAGCTTTCTTAGCCATAATAGAATATCTCTTAGTTTCTCGTTTTAAATGGCATTCCAAGATGCTTAAGCAGAGCATAAGCTTCTTCGTCTGTCTCAGCAGAAGTAACAAAAGTAACGTCCATACCATGTACTTTTGAAACTTTATCAGTGTCTATTTCCGGGAAAATGGTATGCTCTTTGATACCGAGGGTATAATTTCCACGGCCATCAAAACTTTTATCCGGAACGCCCTGGAAGTCACGTGTTCTTGGCAGTGCCAAATTCACGAGTCGGTCCAGAAATTCGAACATAATGCGTTGTCGAAGGGTAACTTTACAGCCAATTGGCATCCCTTCTCGAAGCTTAAAGTTCGAAATAGACTTTTTAGCTTTGGTTGTAACCGGCTGTTGCCCGGTTATCGCAGCCACGTTATCTACAACCGTATCCAAAACTTTCTTATCGGTTATAGCGTCACCTACGCCTACGTTAATTACGATTTTTTGAAGTTTGGGTATGGCCATTGGGTTATCATACTCAAACTCTTCGCGCAATTTGTCGCGAATTTCATCTTTGTAAAGTGTATATAATCTTGCTTCAGCCATTGCTATGTATCTGCGTTATTTGTCCAGCATTTCGCCACTTGTTTTGGCGTAACGAACCCAACGGCCATTGCCGTCTTCTTCAATTCGTTTACGACCAACACGGGTAGGTTCGTCAGTAGTCGGGTCAATAACCATTACATTTGAAATGTGAATGGAACCCTCTTTTTTCAGACGTCCACCTTGTGGATTATCCTGGGTTGGCTTTTCATGATGGGTTTTCATGTTGATTCCCTCAACGAGCACACGCTCTTTCTTTGGGAATACCATCAATACACGGCCTCTTTTTCCTTTGTCGTTACCGGCGATTACTAAAACATCATCGCCTTTCTTAACGTGTAATTTCTTTTGTTTGTTGAACCTGCGTGGCATACTCTAATTCCTTTTTTAAAGTACTTCCGGTGCAAGCGACACGATTCTCATGAAGCTTTTTTCACGAAGCTCTCTGGCAACAGGGCCAAAAATACGTGTACCTACCGGTTCTTGATCTTTGTTAATGATAACCGCAGCATTTTCATCAAAACGGATGTAACTGCCATCCCGCCTGCGGTATTCTTTTCGTGTTCGTACAATAACGGCTTTTACAACGTCACCTTTTTTGACGTTTCCACCTGGTATTGCTGTTTTCACAGATGCGGAAATCAAATCACCTACACGTGCATATCGGCGGCGGGAATCTCCCAGCACTTTGATACACATCAGCTTTCTTGCGCCGCTGTTATCTGCTACATTTAATGTCGTATTAGTTTGAACCATCGCTAATTCCTAATGCTCTATTCGTTACTTAGCTTTTTCGACGATTTCTACCAATCGCCATGATTTACGCTTTGATAGCGGTCGTGTAGACATGATCTGCACGGTATCGCCAACACTGGCTTCGTTCTTCTCATCGTGCGCCATGTATTTCGTCGTTTTGGTAATATACTTTCCGTAAATGGAGTGTTTTACCTGACGATCTACTGCAACAGTGATACTTTTGTCCATGCTGTTGCTAACTACACGTCCTACTCGTTCTCGTCTTTGGGCTCTTTCTGTTTGTGCCATAATTTAAATCCTTTGCTTATTCAGCACTACTTTTTTCATTAATAATGGTCTCCAATCTGGCAACCTCTCTTCGGTGGTTTCGTAGTCTGGCCGGGTTTTCAAGCTGTCCGGTTACTGACTTCGAAAATCGAAGGTTTTGTAGTACATCACGCTCATCTTTCAAGCGAGCTTGTAATTCAGTAAGTGTCAAATCTCTTAATTCGTGCGCTTTCATCTTATCCTCCCTGGTAGTCTCGTCGAACTACGAACTTGGTTTTGATAGGTAACTTATGCGCAGCACGTCTTAAAGCTTCTTTGGCGCGTTCTTCGTTTACACCGGCAATCTCAAAGAGAATACGTCCGGGTTTTACAACCGCTACCCAATGATCCAAAGCACCTTTACCTTTACCCATTCGGGTTTCAGCCGGTTTACTTGTCATAGGGCGATCCGGGAAAATCCGGATAAACGTTTGCCCGTCACGCTGCAACGATCGTGCAATGGCGATACGGCAAGCTTCAATTTGGCGTGAAGTAATGAACTTCGGCTCAAGAGCTTTCAGTCCAAAATCACCAAAGTTAATAATGTGGCCACGTTGTGCGTTGCCTTTCAGCTTGTCGCGATGAACACGGCGTCTCTGAACTCGTTTTGGTTCTAACATCGTTTCTTATTAACTGTTTTTATTAGATCGATTTCTGTTTCTGCTGCGTCGGCGGCTTCTGCGTCCTCTGTCATCTCCGCCTTTACCCCGGCCTGAGTCAGAATCCTGACGCGTTTGAGTTCCCGGCGTCAGATCAACATCACCAATAATTTCACCTTTGAAAATCCAAACGGTAACCCCTATAGATCCATAAATGGTGTTTGAAGTAGATGATGCATAATCAATGTCGGCACGTAAAGTGTGCAGAGGAATCTGCCCTTCTTTGTACTGTTCGGTTCGGGCCATTTCAGCACCACCGAGTCGGCCGGCACAGCGAACTTTAATACCTTTGGCGCCCATTCTCATAGCTGATGCAATCGCTGTTTTCATTGCTCTACGGAATGAAACACGAGCTTGAAGCTGCTGAGCAATATTCTGAGCAACCAAACTGGCATCCAGCTCAGGGCGTTTGATTTCACTTACGTTAATCTGTACTTCTTTACTGGTGATTTTCTTGAGCTCTTCACGAAGCAATTCAATTTGCTCACCGCCTTTACCGATGATAACACCGGGGCGACTTGTGCGTAGCGTTAACAGAATTCGCTTTGGGGTACGTTCAATAATTACGTTTGAAAGACCGCCATTACGAAGTCTTGTGTGCAAATACTCGCGAAGTTTTTCGTCTTCAACGATGAGAGCCGGTTGGTTCTCTTCAGAAAACCAGTTGGAATCCCATCCGCGAATAATGCCTAATCTAAAACCAGTTGGATTTGTTTTCTGTCCCAAGGTATTGTTCGTTTATTCGTTTACACTTTCTTGATCACGCTTGGCCACTTTTACTGTAATGTGGCATGAGCGTTTGTTAATGCGATGAGCTCTACCCATCGGTGCCGGCTGAATTCTTTTCAGCGTTACGCCTTCATCAACGTAAATTTCCTTTATTACAAGGTCTTCATTATCAAAGCGCTCTTCCTGAAATTTGTCTCTCAAATTTGCAGCTGCCGACTTTATCACCTTAATCACATCTTCTGCAGATGCTTTTTTGGTGAATTCGAGTCTTTTAATCGCTTTGTCTACTTGTTCACCACGAACAGCATCCGCTACAAGGCGAACCTTGCGAGGAGCTCTCCTCAAATGCTTTTGTACTGCGCGTGCTTCTAAAACTGGAGTATCCATCTCTTAAATCCGATTAAATTATTTAGCTGCTTTTTTCAATGGATGGCCACGAAATGTTCGTGTTGGAGCAAATTCACCCAACTTATGGCCTACCATATTTTCAGTTATAAACACAGGGATAAATTGCTTACCGTTGTGAACTGCAAGAGTTAACCCCATAAAGTCTGGAGTAATCATAGAACTACGTGACCAGGTTTTGATCACTTTCTTGCTTCCACTTTCATTAGCTTCATCGATTTTACGCTGAAGCTTGTAGTAAACAAAAGGCCCTTTTTTCAGTGAGCGTGGCATACGTTCTTAGTTATTTTTTCTTGGTTTTTCTTCTTCTTACGATGTACTTAGAAGACAACTTGTTTCTGTTTCTTGTCTTCTTACCCTTGGCGGATTGTCCCCATGGCGAACGCGGGTGTCCACCTGAAGCTTTTCCTTCACCACCACCCATTGGGTGATCAACAGGGTTCATAGCAACACCACGAGTTTGTGGTCTTCTGCCTTTCCATCTGCTTCTACCAGCTTTGGCAATAGTTGTATTCATATGATCCGGGTTGCTGGTGTTTCCTACGGTTGCGTAGCAACTGCCCAGGATCAACCGAACTTCTCCGGATGGAAGCTTCACACTTACATAACGGTCTTGCTTACCCAGTAGCTGTGCACTTGTACCGGCGCTTCTACAGAGTGTACCACCCTGCCCGGGCTTCAACTCAATATTGTGGATAAAGGTACCCGGAGGCATCTTCATCATTGGCAATGCATTACCTAAATCAGGAGCTGCATTTTCGCCGGCTACAATAGTGTCTCCAACTTTCAGTTTGTTCGGTGCAAGAATGTATCGACGCTCACCATCGGCATAAGCTACCAGTGCAATTCGAGCTGATCGGTTTGGATCGTACTCAATAGTTTGAACCGTGGCAGGCACATCATGTTTGTTACGCTTGAAATCGATTATACGATAGCGTCGTTTGTGCCCTCCGCCTCTGTGGCGAGAAGTGATACGTCCGTGTCTGTTTCGTCCACCGGAAGAATGTTTTCCAGCTAATAAAGCCTTCAATGGCTTATCAGTTGTAATTTCGTCGAATACAGGAGCAATCCTGTGTCGAGTTCCCGGTGTAATTGGTTTTAATTTCTTAGTAGGCATTATTCTCTAATCCTTAAATTTCAGCAAAGAAATCAATTTCGCCTTCTTTGACCGTTACAATGGCTTTTTTCCAGACCTTAGTTCGGCCTCCCTGGTAACCGCTTCGTGTATATCTTCCCTTCGGTTTCGAAGGCATAATTGCGGTGTTTACCTTAGCCACTTTTACTCCCGGATAAGTAGCTTCAACAGCTTGCTTGATCTCGGGTTTAGTTGCATTCGTAGCAACTTCAAAAGTATACTTTCCAGCTTCCTGAAGCCGACTTAACTTTTCTGTAATTACAGGTCGTTTGATAATACTCATGCTGCAGCCTCTTCAGTTTTTCCTTCAATACTGTTTTCAAGTTTGGCAACCGCGCTTTCCTGAATAACAATTACATCAGCATTCATAATTTGGTATGTATTAGGCTTGTAGCCTTCCAATACCAGAACGCCGGGAATATTGCGGGCAGACTTGTAAACAATCATATCTGTTTCGCTTGTCAATATCAGGGCTTTTTTACCGGCAGCTTCAAAGGCAGCTAACATATCTGCTATCTGAGAAGTCTTCGGTTCATCAAATGAAAAATCCTGTACAACAATAATTCCTTCGTTCGCAGCTTTTAGAGACAAAGCAGACTTACGCGCCAGTTGACGAGTCTTCTTGTTCATCTTGAAGCTGTAATCACGGGGTTTAGGGCCAAAAACAGTTCCACCTTTACGAAGCAGTGGGGATTTGATATCTCCACGACGGGCATTACCTGTTCCTTTCTGGCGGTACATTTTCTTAGTACTACCGGTTACTTCGCTTCGCTCTTTAGTTTTTGCAGTACCCTGACGCTTGTTGGCCATATGTCGCCGAACGTCTTCATAAAGAACCGTTTCGTTAGGCTCGATGGCAAAAATAGCGTCGCTGAGTTCAGCCTTCTTGCTGCTTTTCTTTCCGTCTATTTTATATATATCTAATTTCATGACTAGTTGTTAACAGACGCTTTGTTATGAATTTCTACGTATCCGCCTTTTGGTCCGGGAATTGAGCCTGTCACTAAAACAACATTCGAATCTTCCAGAATCTTTGCAATGCTCAGATTTTTAATCTTTACACGCTCGTTTCCTGACTGACCGGCCATACGCATCCCTTTGAATACCCGGGATGGATCAGAAGCATTACCGATAGCACCGGGTGCTCTTAATCGGTTGTGTTGCCCGTGAGTTGCATCACCAACACCACTAAAATTGTGGCGCTTGATAACACCGGTAAATCCACGGCCTTTTGAGTTGGCTACCACATCAACAGTATCGCCTACAGCGAATACATCACTAATGTTGAGTTCGTCTCCAACGTCAAGTCCTTCAGGTATAAAATCTCTGAACTCAACAACTTTGTACTTAGTGGAGACGCCGGCTTTATCAAAATGACCTTTAACGGCTTTGCTTACGTTTTTCTCTTTTTTGTCAAAAGCAGCTAACTGAACAGCTTTGTAGCCATCCGTCTCTTCTGTTTTGATCTGGGTAATAGCACAAGGTTCAATTTCAATAACGGTAACGGGAATATTTCGCCCCACGTTATCAAACACGCTTGTCATCCCAACTTTTTTTCCTATCAAACCACTCATCGTGTTCGGGTCCTTTTCTAAACTTTAATTTCTACATCAACGCCGGAAGGTAATTCCAGCTTCATCAGCGCATCAACGGTTTGTGATCCGGTTGACAAAATATCGATCAGGCGCTTGTGAGATCTGTACTCAAATTGCTCCCTGGATTTTTTATCAACAAACACGGATTTGTTTACCGTGATGATGCTTTTACGGGTGGGTAGCGGGATGGGCCCCGAAACTACCGCACCAGTAGATTTCACAGTCTGAATTATCTTTTCAGCTGATTTGTCGATCAGGTTATGATCGTATGACTTCAATTTGATCCTGATTTTTTGTTGTGTTGCCACGATCAGATCCTTAGTCTAAGA